>JAJFMB010000135.1 GCA_021772355.1 Chlamydiota bacterium
AATGCGGGAGGTAAAGTCTTGATACGGTTATGGGATAAATCGAGTCGTTTTAATTTAACATTATTTGTAAAATCTGGTAATTCGTTAAGGGTAAAATTTTTTAAGGCTGCTGTCTCCAGTTGAGGCATTAATTTCAGCAGAGCCGATAATGTAGCACCTAAAGTACCCTCTTTTAGCCGCTCACCTTTATCTCCACCTAATTCAAAGTGGGTAATCCCCGAAAAAAAGCTCGGGTTAACTGCAACCAACAATGGAATCCGTTCTTCCGGCTGTCCAGTAAGTACAAGTTTGTTTACACCTTTGATACAATGAATATTTTCCATTAAAATTCGCCAAGTTTCATCGGTAAAATTTAGTGGAGAAAAATCAAGCGTCTCACATTGATAGCCACACTGGGCTGCAGCACGGAAAAAAGCACGGAAAGCGACAGGTGAGAGTTCTTCTATATCTTCAAAAGAAATCCGAGGTGGAGGTGATGTGTCGAAGAAATTAATAAAATCTCCGAGAACAGACATCTCATCAACATCCTTTCGCGAAAGTAGTGATGCGAAAGTTTGTTGATCGGTAGCGTCCGTTGTTAGTAAAAGTGCTAATGCTGAATCTAAATCTAAGTTAACGCCCATATCTTAAGGCGTTAGATTATAGTGATCTCAGTGAACTTGTTCAATTAAAATCGATCTGATAGATCTCGGATTTCGCAATAGCGATGGCTTCTTGCTGGGAATACTGAAAGAGAAATGGAAAATGCTCTCGTAGAAAAGCATCATTATCAAAGGACTTGTATTGAGAGAGTTCAAGATAAGATTGAAAAGGGAGATACCCTCCTGTAAGGGCGCCATGAAAAGTTTCGCTTTCCTTCTGATAGTGGAGATCTGTGACAAGCAGGGGCTTGCATCCACGCATCATCGCCTCATATCCTGTACCGCTGCCATCGAAGATGATAAACTCATGGGCATCATAGAGAGAAATCATCTCCTTCCGAGGAAGGTCAAAATACACCTTTTTTATTTGGGGGTGATCAGCAATGGCCTGGATAAATTCGGGATGGTGAACAGTCAAAGGATGCAGGACAATGCTAAGCTCTAACTCTTTTGCTAAGGTTTCAATAAGCTTTAAAAGGGTTTTTGGATCTTCAAAAACACAGTTCCAGTTTAAAGCAACTAACCCTGTCCCCGGTTTTTGCTTGCTCTGTTTGGGTGTCGTAATAAAAGGGTAGAGCATTGGATCTGCTTTGATTGTCGAGACTTTAGAGTCCTGCAGCATTTGGTAACGATAAAAATCCAATGCTTCAGAAAGCCCCTCCATCACCATTAGAGCGCGGTAATGGGCATCAAGCACAAGGAAACGGTAATCACAACGTTGATGATAATGCTGTAGAGCGGCGTACGCTTCAATCGTTGGAACGCAGCCAAATCCGGGAGAGTGGAGAAACCGTACAATCAGGTTATTTTTTTTTGTTTGATCCCAGATTCTTCCCGCAGAGAGAACGGTTTTGTATTTATCCGGATTGAAAGGCTCTAGAGCTTTTCCACGAAAGGTAACAGTTGGAGCTAGTTCAGAACTGACGAGAGCGAAATTTTCTTTATCTTCGAGCAAAAAATCGAGATACTCAGTCCAGTAATGATGATGGTGAAGGATGGCAATTTTTTCAGACATCAATCCCTTGTGCTGAGAGCGCTTGCTGAATTGCTTCAAAATCAAACCCGCGCCGTGCCATAGCTGCGATCACTTTTTGGCGGTCTTTGTAGTCCTCTAAATTTTTTTTGTGGTACTTTTTTGCAATCAAAGTAGTGATTTGCTCAACCTGAGTTTCTAATGGGTATTGCTCCCGAATTTTCTCTTCGAGATCATCTTCCTTCACACCCTTATTGCGAATTTTCCATATTACTTGTTTAGGCCCTGCCTGATGAGACATTTCTCTTCGCAACATCCCATCAATCCAATCCTGATCGTCGATATAACCAAACTCTTCGTACTCGGCAATGATCTCATTAATTAAAGTCTGATTAATCAGTCTCTCTTTTAGCAGGTTACTTAGCTCCTGACTGTGGTAATTTTTTACCATTAGGCGCTTAATTGTAAACCCTTTAGCCAGACGACGCTCTTTTCGAGAAAACTCCTCTTCAAGATCAGAGGTTGTTGTAGATGTGAACTTCGGAAAGCGTCCGAAAATTCCTCGATGAACACGACGCCACGGCTCCTCATCAATCATGATAGTGAGGATATCTCGGGTGTTCTCTTCTGGGTGAATGGTAATTTTCAACGGATAGAGGTAACCTTTTTTACTTGTCGATTGCTCATGCGCACACCCTTGGCTGAGACTCCTTTTACAAGTACATCATCCATGTGGAACTCAATTTTTTTCAATTTCTGTTTCACTTTAGGAACAAAATGCAGCATTAACGAAAGACGTGGTTCTACAGAGAATAGTTCAAGTTGCATCCCCTCTTCAAAAAAGCGATACATCTTATCGATAATAAACTTGGAAATGATAAACCGCTTTGCAAAGCAAAGGTTTGTTTTGGGATCGCGATAGACCACATTCATCACTGTTGTCTTATCGGCTACACCCACATAGATCGCTTTATTCTCCGGTTTATTCACGTACTGTTTTTCCGGTACATTTACAATGGTGTAGCTACCGTCTTGATACATGATAAGCAAGCGGTCATAGTTGGTGCATTCGAAGGCATCGGCGGCAGTAACTTTGGTGCCCACAAAGCCTTTCACAGGATCAAATCCCACTTTAAGGGTCCGCGTTTTGATCGCACGAATGTCTAGTTGCTCGATTTCTTTTAGCTGCGTCCGTCGCTTAAACTCGCTACCATATTTTTTAATCAACCCTCGCAAGTAATTAATCGTAAACTTCTTGATGTTTTTAAGTTCTTTTATCACAACTTCAAGACGCTCTTGCAATAAGGCAATTTCTTCTTGGTTCTTATTGATATCAAAAAGAGTGATACGACGAATAGGGATCGCTAATAACCGTTCACGGTCTTCTTGGTCAGGAACCCGAGTCAGCTTACTGTGATATGGCTTTAAACTGGTGGCGATTGTTGAATGGATCTTGTCATACTCTGAAACAGTTTCAATTTTTTTATAGAGGCGATTCTCGATGAAAATACGCTCTAACGTTTTTTCAAAGATCTTTTCCAGCAAACGGTCCCGTTCGATTTCCAGTTCACGCCTTAAATACTCTTTTAGCTTTTCTGTGTGCAGCTGTAAAATGTCATAAATATTCGTTTCCCAAGGAAGATTGTCTTTGATAGTCACAATTTGCGAGTGCAGCGTCACTTCGCATTCGGTATAGGCATACAGGGCATCAACCAAATCTTTAGCGTATTGACCGCGTGGCAACTTAACTTCGATTTCCACTTTTTCTGCGGTATAGTCATTTATGCTATCAATCTTGATTTTGCCCCGTTTCGCTGCTTCATCAATGGAACGGATCAGTGATTCTGTCGTGGTACCATAACAAATTTCAGTAATCAAAATCGTTTTCGGATCGGGAAACTCTAATTTTACGCGCAGCTTAGCTTTTCCCCTGCCCCAATCATACTCAGAAGCGTCCATCACCCCGCCGGTAATAAAATCAGGATATAGCATGATCTCCTTCCCTTCGAGAAGAGCAATTTCTGCTTCAAGCAATTCGACAAAATTATGCGGAAGGATGCGTGTCGACATTCCAACCGCAATCCCGTCAGCTCCTTGCATAAGAAGGAGAGGAATTTTTGAGGGGAGACAAACTGGCTCTTGGTGACGAGCGTCATATGAGGGAATCGTCTCGGTTAGGTCGGGATTGAACATCGTCTCGATCGCAATCGCAGAGAGGCGCGTTTCAATGTAACGCGCAGCAGCGGCCGAATCACCGGTATAAATATTTCCGAAATTTCCCTGTTGATCTAATAGGAATCCCTTATTAGATAGATTGACAATCGCATCGACGATAGGAGCGTCACCATGAGGGTGGTAGGCCATCGTTTGTCCCGCAACATTTGCGACTTTATGCAATTTACCGTCATTCATTTTCCAGAGCGTATGCAAAATTCGTCTTTGGACGGGTTTTAAGCCATCAATCACATTAGGAATTGCACGATCGAGAATAACTTTAGACGCGTACTTCAAAAAGTGGCTTTTCATCAAATGTTTGACATCATCCATTCCGCACTACCTCAATAATGAAATTTGTCGTTGGGATTCTTCATCTTCGTTAATCAAATTCTCCATGATAAATTGTTTCCGCTTAGGCGTATTTTTTCCCATATAAAAATCCAACGTAGGCTTCACATCCGATATCGTATTAATCGTCACAGGAACCAGCCGAATATCATCGCCTATAAATTGCTTAAACTCACCGGCAGAGATCTCCCCTAACCCTTTAAAGCGTGTGACCTCAACCCCTTTCTTGAGCTCTTTAATTGCCATATCGCGCTCTTCTTTGGAATAGCAGTACCGCGTTTTTTGTTTATTACGCACTTTAAATAAAGGTGTGTCGAGCAAATGGAGGTGTCCATTCAAAACCAACCCCTCGAAATAGGTGAGAAAAAAGGTGATCAGCAGATTTCGGATATGCATACCGTCTTCATCGGCATCTGTGGCAAGGACCACCTTGTGATAACGCAGGTTTTCCAGATCATCTTCAATATTTAACGCGCTCATCACGTTGAACATCTCTTCATTCTTGTAGAGCTGATCCATCTTCATGCCATGCACATTTAGTGGCTTACCTCTTAATGAAAAAACAGCTTGAGTCAATGGATTGCGCGAGGCGACGATAGAAGCACTGGCAGAGTCTCCCTCTGTCAAAAAGATCATCGTCTCCTCTCCATGCTTCGTATGATCCTGAGCGTGGTACTTGCAATCGCGCAACTTAGGAATTTTAAAGGAGATTTTTTTCTGTTTCTCTTTAGCCTCTTTCTTTACAGCAGCAAGTTCACGACGCAACTTTTCATTAAATGCGATCCGCTCTATTAGTTTTTTTGCCGTCTTTTCATGCTTGTACAAGAGATTGGCAACAGCATCTTTTACCTCTTGAACAACAGTGCCCCGCAATTCGGTATTCCCCAACTTGTTCTTCGTCTGAGACTCAAATATAGGGTCTTTGACCTTCACAAGAATTGTGCCCACAATCCCTTCACGGACATCAACCCCTTGAAAGTTTTTCTTAGCAAATTCATTCACACCTTTTAAAATGCCTTCACGGAAGGCTGATAGGTGCGTGCCGCCATCCGAGGTGTATTGACCATTAACAAATGAGAAGTAGCTTTCTCCGTAATTTTGAGTGTGCAAGAAGGCAAATTCAAGAAATTTCCCTCGGTAATGCAGGGGTTCGTAAAAGCGATCTTCCTCGTTAACTTCTTTATTCAGTAAATCCAAAAGACCATATTTAGACCTAATCTTTTGGCCGTTGTACTCAAGAGTTAGACCTGTATTGAGGTAGGCGTAATTCCAGAGCCGTTTTAAGATATACTCCTCATCAAAGGAGAATTTCTTGAAGATTTCCTTATCGGGAATAAATTCGACATAGGTTCCATCAGGCTCTTTGGTCTTCCCCTTTTTCTTACCAAGGAGTTTTCCTTGGCAAAATTCTGCCTCAAGATATTCGCCTTCACGATGGCTTCGCACCATAAAATGGCTAGAGAGAGCATTAACAGCCTTAGTACCAACACCGTTCAATCCAACAGAAAATTGAAATACGTCGTCGTTGTACTTAGCGCCCGTATTGATCTGGCTAACGCAATCAATCACCTTACCCAAGGGAATACCGCGTCCAAAGTCTCGCACGGAAAGCTTGTTCGTCTGATGGTCAAGCTTTATGGTTACCCTATCCCCCTGCTGCATAATGAATTCGTCAATACTATTGTCGATCACTTCCTTTAAGAGAATGTAGATACCGTCGTCAGGATGTGATCCGTCGCCCAAGCGACCTATGTACATCCCCGTACGTAAACGGATATGCGCTAAAGCATCAAGAGTTTGAACTGAGCTTTCATCGTATTTTTTTGCCATACAGTTTATCTGCTCACTATTCTATTGGGCCTAGTTAAAACGAACAATTTTTGGCGCTCCTTCTTAAGCAGAGGCGCCTTTTTTTGGGGTGATTTTTAATCACCATCTATGGGATATATAAGATATTAAGATAAAAGTCTACTTGCGACTTTTTTTAAAGAGAAATTTTAGTGAATCAGTTTGCCGACAAATCAGTCTTAATTACCGGGGGCACCGGGAGCTTTGGACGTGCACTCGCCCACCGTCTTTTGACAGACGACCTGTGCAAGAAGGTAATTATCTTTAGCCGTGACGAGTTAAAACAGTGGGAGATGCGTCAAACATCTTCTCTATTTAACCATCCGAAGATTCGATATTTTTTAGGCGATGTGCGAGATCGAGATCGTCTAAAGCGCGCCTTTAGCGAGGTCGACATTGTGATTCACACGGCAGCATTAAAACAGGTCCCTGCTGCTGAGTACAATCCGACTGAGTTTATCAAAACAAATGTCGGTGGAGCCTCTGCTATTATTGAAGCTGCCATCGATACTGGTGTTAAAAAGGTGATTGCACTATCAACAGACAAAGCCGTCAACCCAGTGAACCTCTACGGAGCGACAAAACTCTGTTCAGACAAGCTTTTTGTGGCGGGAAATGCTTACGTCGGTGCAAGAGGATATCCCGTATTTTCCGTTGTGCGCTATGGTAATGTAATCGGCAGCCGCGGAAGCCTTGTTCCCTGCTGGATGAAAATGATCGCAGATGGTGCTAAGGAAATAACGATTACCGATAAGAGAATGACCCGTTTTTGGTTCACTCTTGAACAAGCTGTCAATTTTGTAATGGATAGCGTAGAAAGAACAAGAGGCGGTGAAATCTTTGTACCAAAAATTCCCAGCATGAAAATCGTCGACATTGCGACAGCTCTTGCCCCGGACCTTCCACATAAAATTACAGGAATCCGCCCTGGTGAAAAAGTGCACGAAGTTCTGGTTAGCACAGAAGACGCCAGACACTCCGTCGAATTTGATGATCACTATTTAATTATACCTGACGTATATGCAGGTGATCAGAACCTTAGAAAAAAATTTTTAGAAGGGCGTCCAGGCAAAACGCTTCCCGATGATTTTTCCTATAGTTCCAATACCAATGAATGGTGGCTCAGCCGTGATGAGTTCTTGAAGCTTCTTTAGGGATATTTTTAAGGTTTAACCTTTGCGTTGTATTCCTGTTTTCGCTAAAATGTTTCCTTTTGAAGCATTTTATCTCTTATGAAATACATTTTAGCGTTTATCATTTTTTTTACATCTCCCCTTGTCGCTCAAAATTGCGACATACTAATCAACCTTGAGTATGCCATCAATCGGGCCTTAACCGCGAATCGACAGATGTTATCCTCGATTAATGCCTTGCAAAGCTCACAATTAAAATTAGAATTAGCCTATAGCGAATTCGATTTTAAGATGAAACCCTATGCAAAGGGAGGTTATAGCGGTGGCGGTAGCGGAGGAAGCGGTCTTGATGTCGGTTACGGAGCAACGTGGGAAAAAAAATATGCTCGAGGCGCAAAACTTTACGTATCTCCTTTCGCGCGTCGCCTTGAGGAGGGCACAAGCCTTGATCTTGACGCCTCTTTTACGCAGCCCCTTTTTAAAGGCTTCAATCGAGAATACAACCTTTCCACGCTAAAAAGTGCTCAGTACTCAGCGCGTACCGCTTTAAGAACTTTGCATATGAATCAAGTCAGTCTAATCAACAAAACGATTACGACACTTTACGAAATCGTCCGACAAGAGCAGTTACTAAAAGTGCATCAATCCGTCTACGATCACCTTTTAACTTTAAAAAATATTTTTAAGCAAAGAGAGAAGCGCAGCATTGGTGACAGCCTAGAACTTAATAACATCGAGATCGAGCTTACTGCGACCAAAGACAATATCGATGCCACGGAAAGTAAGCTGAAAGATAATAAAGATAATTTGAGAGAACTCCTCGTTCTAGGCTATGAATGCAACTTCCAAGTCGATGTTCCCATGGTCTATAACGAAACTACGTTAGAAGTTGACCATGCAATTGAAATCGCTATGGTAAATCGTACTGAAATCGAGCAGAGCTGCGATGAATATGGCGATAAATCTCGCCTCACTAGGGTAGCTAGGGAAGGATTAAAGCCGGAATTGAACCTAGTCTTTAAATATAATGAC
>JAJFMB010000136.1 GCA_021772355.1 Chlamydiota bacterium
CCATAAACTCTTTGAGCAGCATGTCATCCGGGAGGTACTTAAGAGCTTTTTGATAGGAGTCGAGAGCTTTTTGATATTCGTCGCGATGCCAAAATACTGCAGCCTGGTTCATATGGGCTAGCCCTACAACATCTTTGATAGTGCGCTCTTCTAGTGAGCGTGTTTCTAATCCTAAGTAAACTTTGGAATCGAGGTCAACACCGCGAGCTGTTGTTTCTATGTTCACGATGTGATCCCCGTCACGATAACGCACATAGATGTGTCCGGGAGGTGTGATTGTTTCTAAAGAGAGTTCGAGACGTTGCGAAAGGCATAGGTATAGAATCGATACGCCCAAACAAACTCCGTGTCTAGAATCAAGCACTGAAGGAAGGAAGGTGTAGAGATCCACGTCCTTTGCCATTTGGGAGTGTGGAGGAAAACGGAATCCCATTTCATCAAAGATAAAATCATTGATAATCCGAATTTTCATTTCCGGAGTGGGATTTTCAGGCAGGCGCGCCACTATTTGCAAGGCCATCAGATCAATCATTGCCTCATAGGAGCGAACTTTTTGCTCGGCATTTTCTTCATCTTGCAGCTCTGTAAGAAAAAGGGCGCGGGCTAAATCAACCTCTTCCCAAGGAAGTTGAGTGATTTCCTCTTCGTTCATTGTTGCATGCCCTTTAAGCTTGCGGTTGGGAAGTCTTGCTGCAACTTTTTCGATGGCGGCAAGCTGACTTTCTTCAAGGAGAGGCGACTCCTCATCAGGTTGCTTGTTGACCAGGGCGATAAGGGCATCTATTGCAAAGTCAAGTTCGGGTAGTGGGGCAGGTTCATCTGAAGAACCTGCTGTTTCACCTGAAAGAAGCTGCCAGGCATGCTGAAGAGAGGTTTTACCCGCTTCGGTATCCGGGTACAAGTCATATAGTGCGAGGTGCTGAGCAACGGAAATGGGATTTAGGCTGTGAAAAAGTGCTTTTGCTTTCTTAGCAGAAGGCTCATCTGCATAAAGTGAGGAGAGAAAGAAAAGGCAAATTATTATTTTTTTCATAAGATTATTTGTTTTATTTCGTCACGCAATTGTTGGTTTGAGACGATCTCTTCAACAGAGGGGCGAAAGCGCAATGTCCAGTTTCGGTCGGATACGGTTCCTGGATAGTTGATCCTTTCATCATCTGGATCGTCCCAGGTCATACCGGGAATCAACACAAAATATTCATTAAGAAGGTTGATGTGAAACAAACTTGAAGTGTGGTGACTATCTTTCAATATTTCTCGATGATTATTGATACTAAGATCGTTAGTATACTCCCACCCTTTAAAATTAGCAAAAGCTTTAGCTTCATCAGGATAATAGCGCCACCAGAGTTGAACCGTATCGGCGTCATGAGTAGAGACTGTGGTCATGCTTTCAGTGATATAGTCCTGGTAATTTTTATATTCGTTTTCAATGTATTCCCAGCGAATGACTTTGGTGCCGCAAATGCCCAGCTTTCTCAAAGACTCCCTTATGGAATCGGGAATAACGGCCAAATCTTCTCCGATAGGGAGCATAGAACTCTCTTTTAGCATCATACGTAAAATTTTTTCTCCATGCCCAACCCATGTTGTCTCATCTTCAGGAATAAAAATACCTTCTTTCGGTGTGAGACCTGCAGGAATGGCAAAGATGCGGTAGAAGCCGACGATGTGGTCTAAGCGGTAGATGTGGTAGAATTGTCCGGCTAACTCGAGTCGTTTTTTCCACCAACGGTAATCCTGCTTTTCCAATTCATCCCAATTGTAAATGGGAAAACCCCAGTCTTGGCCATCAAGAGTGAACCAATCGGGAGGGGAGCCGGCGGAATACTCTTTCAAGAAGAGTTCGGGGTGCTGCCAGGTGTCAACGCTTTCTCGATTAATAAGAATAGGAACATCACCCTTGAGAAAAACGCCATGCTCTTCAGCAGTTTTTTTTACTTCGGAAAGCTGTTTGACACAAAGAAATTGGAGGAAGTAGTGGTAATTCTGTTCATCATCGTACTTTGATGCCTTATAGTTGGCATAAGCTTCTAACCATTCCTTGTTAGCTTTCAGAAAGGTTTGGTACTCCTGATCGCTAGTGACTAAAGAGAAAGCCTGCTGAAAATACTCACGAAGAAAAGCTTCTTTTTCCTTATAGACTTTTTGGTAATCAATGCGTTGACTTTTGCACAGTCCATTGAGCTCTTTGATTTTTTGTTTAAGGTGAGGGAAGTTCTGAAGATAAGGAAGGTCATAAAGTCCGAGGTGCCATGGATTTAAAGCATATGCAGATATAGCGCTATAGGGGCTTGTGTCATAGCCTGTGTCGTTCAGGGGTAAGAGTTGAATGACATCAAGTCCCACCTCTTTACACCATTTGATTAGAGGAATGAGATCAGGGTATTCCCCAATTCCGCAGCTTTTTTGACTATGTAAGGAAAAAAGCGGGACATCGATGCCATGATGGTGGCGAATACCCACTTTTTTCCATGCTTTTGCGGCAGGTGTTTGTTCTATTTCAGCTCGTCTGTTCATTAATTGCTATTAAATCAGAGGCGAGCATTTTCTGCCAGTCGCTTTGGAGTTTTGTGAGTTGCGTGGATTTCTCAAGATTGTCTTGTTTGCGCAGGATGATTAAATCTTCATTAAGTGAGGACTTTCTCTCTTCTTGAGTGTGATCAAACTCTATGATAGCTTTCCGTTGGTAGACGGTCTGGTAATGATCTATATTGTATTCAATGCCATGGACGTTTCGGTAGGGAAGAGAGTACTTTTCGCGATGAGGGATGTATTCGAAACGGATGTTTGATTTATTTGTCGCATTGAGTGTGTCGATTTCGGATTGGGTATGGACATACTCAGGGCTTTCGTAATTTATTATGTCTTTCCAGCGCTGGCAGTAGGGGCGAATACGCTCGGCAGTTTGGGTGTCGATGAGGCGGTGCTTCACAAGGTTGGGGAATGTAATGTGGACAAAATTATAGTTGAAGGTATTAGGGGAGAAGAGTTGTATTCGGACATACTCTTTGACGATAGAATCGTCAGGATGCAGGATCGCATAAGAAAATAGATCCCAACCGTATTGTTTGAGATAGGTGCTTACAGGTTCGTTGGGAGGATCGCACAACAGTTGTGCGCGATAGTGAACTGGATCGGCAATTTGTAAATCAAAGAATGTCCACCCATCTAACTCTTTAAGAACTGTGTCGAGACAGCTCTTAGAGTACTCTTTTTGAAACTGTATTTTGACGGCTTTTTTAGGGAGTATTTGTTGGATGAAAAATTCTGAAGAGTACTCACAAACGATCTCTTTTAGTGACAACCCTTCAATAGCGTGAGTGAGGAGTTTGGTAAAAGTCCTTCTCTCTAAGTGTATGCGCAGTAAGGCTATGACCTCTGCTTTTCGTCGGTTGTTCACAGCATTTATTTTTCTTAAAAACTCATCTAGATTCATCCTGGTGAGGTGTTGTGTGAGAAACGAGGATAATCCCTCCGGGTACGCGGGATATTGCTGAAAAAGTTTCTCAAATGTTAGGTCGAGGCTTTCCCAGAAGCGCACGCGGTGTTGGTTGAAAAAAGCTTCGGAAAATTTCCTCTTAAGCAGTAGAGAATCGATCTTATTAAGGGTTTTTTGTTGAAATGAAAGGGCAATTTCATCAAAGGGCAAGCTCTTGCACTTCTCTTGAACGAGTATGAGATAGGTTTCCTCATGCAAAGGAATAAGAAAGCCTAGTTGACCTGCGGCGGTAGTGAGTACTTTTGCTATAGCATCGATCATTTGTTTTAATGCGTTTATTGCGGTATGCACAATACGGTTGAGGTGCTGTGCCTGAGGCATTTCGCGAAAAAAAAGAGCGTGATGATTGCCGCTTGCATGAATTCGAGTCATGGGCGGAGAATTTAGAAATTAACTGATTTTATTACAAGCCAAACATGCCTGAGGAGGGTGTTGTAGAGGTGCCCGGAATGGAAATTTTGGGAACATCTCCTCGTTCCAAAGTCTCTTTCCAAATCACTCCTTTTTGAATAAGAGGCGCAATTACCTCTGCAACCTTCGCACCAGTTAGGTTTTCAATGGGAATAAGTTCAAATAGGGCTAAAGAATCTGCTTCTTTGCTATAGGCAAATGTTCCATAACGCGGATAAGGTTGTGCATTGGCAATGAGTGCATTGCGGAAGACATCTTCGCGGTAGCGACCTGCTGCAACAGGACCGAGAGTGGAGCCAATTAAAACGTGTTTTTCTCCCTGTTCCATTTCGATATATACCTCAAAACCATTTGCAAACCGGAGTAAACATGTGTTGTTTTCGTCCGGTTTAAGAGGATCAATTTCAAAGGCTTTACTAAGTTCGTCTAAGATTGTACCGTAAAAGTCTGTTACCATGGTTTATTCCTCCTCTTCTTCTTCCTCTTCGCCTTCTTCTTCTTCTTCCTCATCCTCTTCTTCGCGTTCTAGAAGCTCTTCTAATTCATCTTCAAGATCTTCCAGTGCTTCAATGAGAGCGAGAAAACACTCATCTCGGTGTTGAAGCGATTTGTAGATTTTTTGAAGAGCAACCTCACGTATGGCATCTCTAAATTGGCTAAGAGCGATAATTTTGGCTATAAGCCATTTCTCTAAACCGAGTTTTACAGCTGTTTGTAAAGCTTTGTTTGAGGAGGGATACCGCTCCGAGATAAAGCTCATAAACTGTTTAGACATAAGTTCAAATGTTAACTTTTTAGGGAAGTCAATGCCTGCCTTTTGGAAAAGAGAGTGCATGAGTCCCATGCGACTATTAAAGAAGCGGTAAACACCTAAAATGGCTTGCATTGTGCGGGTTTCACTGAGGAGACGATGAAGTTCTCCACGAGGGATCGAGGGCCCTTTGGCTTTGAGGTCTGATCCTAGAGAATGCAGGAAGAAGTCGACCATTTTTTTAAGATCTTTAAAGTCGTGCTTTTGCGAGAGCTCGTTAAAGAGAGTATTGGCATCGCGAGGATTTCCTGTAATATCACGGTATTGATCACGAAGAGAAGTTGGGGTTCCAAGTCCTTTATCGGACGCTGATTGCGCCTCTTTTTGAATGTTGCGACCGGCAGTTATTTCGCGTTGATGCTGTTCTGCAAACTCTTCTTTAAGCTCCCGGATGCTATTATGAAGTTCTCCCTCGGTTGTATCGAGTAAGAATTCCAACACTTCATCTGTAAGGGTAACATCGGGGTAGTACTTTTGAATTTTAGCGAGAATCTCTTCTTTGCTGTCACCTGGTTTGATTTCTCCTCTAAGGTTCACCAATGTTTCAGCTTTGAGTTCGCGGTTGCGCTGTTGGAACTGGTGAGCAGAGTCTTTAAGCTGTTCGATGGGGAGTAGGCGTTGCATCTTTTCGCCAGACTTCATCATTTTCTGGATGCGTGTTTTATGCGCTTTGATCGGCTTATCTTTTTTGCGCACTTTACCGGCAAGGTGGTACGTTGTCTCTTGCAAAGACTCTTGCAGGGCGGATTTAGATGCCACACTTTGAGCAAGACGGTCTGCTTTGGCCTCTTGCTGCAATTCGCGCATAGCCTCTAAGGTAACGTTGGAATGCTGTATTCCTCGCTGTATACCACCTGGTTCAGGCATGATGATCTATCCCCCCAGTGACCATTATATCACATAATTTGTATTCTTCCTAGCGGCTGAATCCGAATCTCAGGGACGATCTCCTGGTAGGAGACGACTGAAACATCGGGAAACTCCATTTCGATCAATTTACGGACAAAGCGCCTCACATCAATAGCAGTTAGGATAACTGGGGGTTGTCCTCCCGGAGGAGGGGGCGCTACGGTATTGCGAATTCCTTGCAGGATGAGCTGAACTGAGTCGGGATCAAGGGCAAGGTAAGAACCTGCGGATGTTTGTTTGATCGCACCGCGAACCATATCTTCAATTTCAGGGTCAAGAATGTAAACGGATAGAACCGATTGTCCCTGAGAATATTTGTAACTGATGTAACGTTTTAAAGAAGAGCGCACATACTCTGTCAG
>JAJFMB010000137.1 GCA_021772355.1 Chlamydiota bacterium
CATTGAGAACTAAACGATTCTGTTTGCCCGAGCAAACGTTCTATATCCTTAATATTGATTTGTTTCTGTTCCAATCCAATAGCCAAGAAGCAGACAAGTGCCATCATACCGGAGTTAGCATCTTCTACAGGCTCAATATAATGTGTGTAAGAGTATTCACTTACCGTCTTGCTGATTGCAGAATTTGAGAGGGGTTTTAAAGGAGAAAAACTTTGATAGGTTTTAACATCTTGAACCAACGTCCAATCTTTATCTTTAAAATAGGTGTCGAAGTGATTCAAAACTTCATCCGGGATGAGGTTAATTTGGGCCAGTAAATCCACAAACCTCGAAATATCAACAGCTTGATCCGTTAATGCAGGAAAATAAGACTCTTCTTTCAGAGCAGGAGGGGGCGTCACCTCAAAAGGTACCGGCATCTTCTGAGACTCAGATTTTTTTAGCTGTTTTTCTTCAGGATTATCCCGCTGATTCATAAAAGAACCTCTTTGATTGTTTTCTTATCACCAAAGAGATTTTTGAAGCAACAGACTATTGTTTGATAACGTCCTCTTATAGTAACTGTCTATTATGAAATTTAGCTTGTTTGATTTGGAAAAATACCGTCAGCTCATTCTTGAATCAAAACCTCATGAATGAACGACAGAGTATCAAGGCCAATTGGAATTAGAACAGTCTTTGTAAACTAGAAAAAAACTATTACTTAAGTATTACGAAGAGGGGCGCTAAGCGCCCCATTGACTTTATGAAGCTTTGTTCTTCTCGATGTAGTCCACTACATCACCGACAGTTTTAAGCTTTTCTGCTTCTTCTTCGGAGATTTCGCAGCCAAAACGCTCTTCAAACGTCATAATTAATTCTGTAAGATCTAATGAATCAGCGTTGAGATCTTCTACAAATGACTTAGAAAGAGTCACATCATCCTTGTCGACTCCAAGTTGTTCCACAACAATGTCAATCACTTCTTGTTCTGTAGACATAATGTTATAATCCTTGTTAGTTGTTAATATGTTGTCATTCCACCATCGACTGTCAACACATGACCAGTAATATAATCCGATGATGGGCCTGCTAAAAATAATACAGCATCTGCGACGTTGTTAGCGTCTCCCATACGTCCCATGGGGATTTGTCTGAGGATTGCCTCTTTTTGCGTCTCGTTAAGTGCTTCAGTCATATCGCTTTGGATAAAACCGGGAGCCACACAATTCACACAAATGTTTCTTACTGCAAGTTCCTTTGCTAACGCTTTAGTAAATGCAATCATAGCGCCTTTCGAAGCCGCGTAGTTTACTTGACCGGGATTTCCGGTCAATCCCACCACGGAACTGATATTGATGATTTTGCCTTTTCGAGCCTTCATCATCGAACGAACAAGCGCATGACACAAATTATAACAAGATTTAACATTTATCGCCATGACGTCGTCCCAATTCTTTTCTGTCATCTTGATTAAAAGTTGATCTTGAGTGATGCCCGCGTTATTCACAAGGATGTCAACTTTGCCGAATTTCTCAATAATAGATTTAATCGCTTCATCAACCGACTCTTGATTAGAAACATCCACCTGGTAAAAAGCACTGTTCCCCTCTCCTACGATAGCTGTTAACTCCTGAAGAACCTGCTCTCCTCTTTCTTGATTAGTCCCCATGATGACAACTTTTCCGCCCGCATTAGCTAATTTCATAGCAATCGCTTTCCCTAAACCGCGTGTGCCACCGGTAACGACGGCGACCTCATCCTTTATTGACATAACGCTAACTCCTCTACTTTTTCGATACTGATAGTGGGGGCTGCCACACCTATTCTTTTATTAAAACCTGCCAATGTTTTACCGGGTCCGATCTCGATATACTGTTCGATACCACTCTGTTCAATGCTGCGAACCCCCTGCTCCCAACGCACAGGATTTGTCACCTGGCTGATAAGGTTTTGCTTAATCCGTAAACTCTCTGTTTCTTCGGTCCCTGTCACATTCATAACAAGCCCCACAGTACTTTCTAACAGCTCTGCTTCTTGAATAATAGGTGTAAGCCTCACTTCTGCCTCTTGCATCAAACCGCTATGGAACGCTCCATGCACCTGCAGAGGCAAAACGCGTTTAGCACCTCTTTTCTTTGCAAGCTCCGCCCCCTTCTCAATTCCTTTCACAGTTCCGGAAATTACCACTTGACCGGGACAGTTGAAATTTGCCGCCCATAAATCACGTGGAAGATTAGCCTCTGCGATCAGCTCTTCTACAACTACAGCATCAAGACCTAAGATAACGGCCATTGTCCCTTCAGTATGCTCGCAGGCATCATTCATAAAGTCACCGCGATGCTGCACTAAAGGAAGGCACTCGGCAAAAGACATTCTACCAGAGGCAACAACAGCCGTGTACTCCCCTAAACTTAAACCCGCGCATACTGCAGGCTGAACATAATCATATTCATTTTGCAAAACACGCATAAGAGCAACCGATGTGACAAAAATTCCAACTTGACTGTTGCGCGTTTCGGTCAACGTTTCTTTAGGGCCTTCGAAAATGATTTTTGATAAGTTGCGCTCGAGAATGTCGTCAGCTTCCTCAAAGATCTCTCTAGCAAGAGTAAAATTAGAGTAAAAATCCTTTCCCATTCCGGGATATTGCGCCCCTTGTCCGGGAAAAAGAAATGCGTATTTTTTCACGAATTCTTCCTTACATTTTTGTGATGATGGATGCGCCCCACGTCAACCCTGCGCCAAAGGCCAAAAGCAAAATATGCTCGCCCCGTTTCAGAGAATTTTCCCGTGTTAATTCATCCAAAGCAATTCCGATGCTAGACGCTGAAGTATTACCATATTTGTGAACTGTTTTATATACTCTGTCATTTGAAAGGTGAAACTTTGTGGCAATTGCATCGATAATACGCTCATTTGCCTGATGAGGCACAATCCAGCTGATATCGTCTTCCACAAGTTTTGCTTGTTCTAAACACCCCTGCGCCGCTGCTCCCATTTTTCTGACAGCATGCTTGAAAACCTCTCTGCCTGACATTTTAAAAGAGTGTTGACGCTCTTCAACCGTTTTAGCTGTTGCCGGGTGACGTGCACCACCTGCAGGAATCATGATAAGCTCGGCCAAAGTCCCATCGGCACCAAGACTTACGGTGTCGATATAAAACCCTTTTCCCTCATCTCTCACCACAGCCGCGGAGGCACCATCGCCGAATAGAACACACGTGCTGCGATCTTCATAGTCAACAAAGGCAGACATTTTTTCAGCCGCTACCAATAAAATATTTTTATACATCCCCGATTCGATGTAAGCTTTTGCCATCGACAAGGCGTAGAGAAACCCCGTACAAGCAGCTTCCGTATCAACTGCCGCCGCATTTTTATTTCCAAGCTTAGCTTGAATCAAGGCAGCTGTGCTGGGTGTGAGATAATCAGGAGTTGTCGTCGTCACCAAGATAAAGTCAATATCGCTAGCTTTGAGCCCTGCATCTTTCAGAGCGAGTTTTGCAGCCTTAGCTCCCAAGTCAGAAGTGCACTCATCTTCCGCTGCAATACGCCTCTCCTTCATTCCCGTTCTGGACATGATCCACTCATCAGTAGTATCAACCATTTTCTCAAAATCAGCATTTGAGAGAACTCGCTCAGGTAAATAAGAGCCAAGACCGGTAATTCGCGCTTTTTTTCTGGCCGGCATTCGCGGCAACTCCACATAAATTCTTTTTTGAAGGGCCATTTTATCATATTTGGATTTAAAAATGAAGGGAATCTCCTTTTCTTTCCATTCCCTTTTTGCTACATTATTGTTATGCATTATCCAGAGCACCTTCAAAAAATTATTGAGCAACTCAAAAAATTCCCAGGAGTGGGAACTAAGAGTGCAGAGCGTTATGCCTTTCAAATGCTGACGTGGAAACGGGAACATCTACAGGAGATGGCTGAGGTTATCCGTTCGCTGCAAGAAAACTTACAAAACTGCTCTGAATGCGGAAGTTTAATCGACCAGAAAGCGTGCCCCTTCTGCACCGAAGAGCGCGCTCAAACAGGAGTTATGTGCATTATTGCCTCACCCAAGGACGTCTTTGCCATTGAAAAAACACGCGAGTATCGAGGCTTGTATCACGTTCTAGGAGGCCTGCTATCTCCTATGGAAGGGCTAGGTCCCGACAGATTATCCTTGGGCCAGCTAAAACAGCGCATGCACAAACACCAAACCAAAGAAGTCATTATCGCGGTAGACTCCACGCTTGAGGGAGACACGACAGCTCTTTATCTGAAGAAAGAGCTCGACGACCTATCGCTTTCTATCACACGCTTAGCCTTTGGTCTCCCCATGGGAAGCTCGCTTGATTATGTCGATGGCGGCACACTTGCCAGAGCCTTAATGGGCCGAGGAAATATATAAAAAACCCCAATAAACCAAAAGGTTGACGAGCGAAAAGGGAATGCCGTATTTGGCAAACTGAAAAAAAGAAAACCCTTGCTCCCCCCTTTTCTCGGCATTTTGAATAATAATAATATTGCTGGCAGCCCCGAAAATTAAAAAATTCCCCGCAATTGTGCTCCCTGCAGCAAGAGCCATAAGGGAAGATGTTCCTTGAGAAAGTTGATCTAAAATAGGAAGGTAGAGAGCCACCATTGGAACGTTGGAGATTAACTGACTCAACAACAATCCCATCGTCAAAATTCCCAACAAGGTTATCGACTCTCCCGTAAGAACCGACAATCCATCCTTTAGCGTTGATGTTTGCCACACGCTTTCCATTAGAATAAACATCGCAATAAAAAAAACAAGCGTGTGCCAATCGACCCCTTTCACAATCTCCTTTCTATCCGAACTCACCACTAAAATTATAACTGCGGGAATAAGCGCAATTAAAGGAAGAGGAAAGCGCCACTTAAAATCAAAGTGAAAACTTACAATATTCATCAGAATCATAAAAATAATGAGTCCAACAGCAATAAGAGTTACTATTTGTAGGGCATATTTTTTTTCACCTACAAGTCGATTAGAAGTTAAACGAAGCTTGTCCTTGCGCATCATAAAAAGAGAAACAAGATAAAGAAGAAAAAGATTGATAAGTGTAGGAAGAGCCAAATAAGATAAAAATGTAGCAAAAGGAGAACCAACATCTGTCTTCAAAGCGATAAATAGATTTTGCGGATTTCCAATGGGAGACATCACACTCCCAATCGTAATAGAAAAGGCTAAAAGCAGCAGAAGTTTGTCAACTGCAATCCCCCTATGACGTCCAATCGTAATTAAAAGAGGCGTTCCCACGATTGCCACCGTATCATTCATAAGCAACGCAGACAAAAATCCTGAC
>JAJFMB010000138.1 GCA_021772355.1 Chlamydiota bacterium
AGGTGACAGGGGAAAGAGAAATGGAGCTTACTCCTTCTGCCTTAAAGAAAGTGGCTGATAAAATAGCAAGTCTTCGACCGAGAGTGATTCTATCTGGAGCGGTCTCGAAAATGCAGCACCAAGTTGGAAGCCTGTTTCAGACGAAAAAGCTTGCATACTACGATAACATGAACGTCACGATTGCAAATAATGCGGCACAAAAAACAATCGCAAGATTTATTCCAGACCACACAATGCTGGTTCCGTCCTCAACTATTAGTGATGAAATAGATGGAGAAAACAAAAAAGTTGTGGGGCATCCGGGTCTAGAGGCTTTTGCAGCAAGAGTCTCTAAGATTGATCCTAAAAGTGTTAAAAAACGTATGAATATCCCCGAAGCGGCACGCGTCATCACATTTATTGGAGGATATGGCAATGAATATGAAGAGTCGCTGAATAAATTTTCCGAAATTGTGAAAAGTATGCAGAATAAACCGGAATGGAATTCGCTTCATATTGTTATTCAATTGCATCCTAAAATGCACAAAACTTCAAACATTCCCGAAGAACAAGTATCTCTTAAAAACATACATCTATCAAGAGGACAAATCACCACAGAAGAAGCTCTTTCAATCGCAGACCTTTCCCTTTCAACAGGCTCTACAGTAACTCCTCAGGCTGCTTGTGCAGGTATTCCTTCTCACTTTGTCACATCTAATCCACAACTTCCTTTCATTTTTGTAGAAAAAGGTCTTTGTAGAAATTTGCAGACTGCAGAAGAGTTTGAGATGATCTTGCGCCTTGGCGATCAAAGCCAGCAAGATTTCCACAAAAAAGCAGGAATTCCGGAACAGTCTCAACAGAAAATCGTGCAAGCCATCAAGGATTCGCTAGGTATTCTCTCATCACCTCAATAATTTTATGTGCATAGTCTTGAAAATCGCTGAGAATATCGTTTTGCGTAATCTCGTAACGAATGTCAGGCTGAACCCCTAGGTTTTCGATAGGCTGTAGATTTGGCCTTTCAGCAAAGGAGCCTGTCACACTCATATAAGCAATACCAAAGCGATTGGGATATGTCACTGTCACAGGGTAACCACCTGCACCAGCTGTTGGCATACCAAACAGAAGTGCGCGCTGGTTATCCTGCAATATAGCAGGGAAAAAGTCTGCACCGGAAAAATCAAGTTGATTAATCAGAACCATGATCGGCTTGGTATAGCGCACGTGTGGATGGGGTTGAATTTCTTCTACGCCGTAAAGATAAGTACGATCCGTAAACATATTATTTTGGCACCACTCTTGATAAATAAAACGGCAGTATTTGAGCAGATCTTGTGCAAAATGGAGACTTGTCGAATACCCCATCACAGCATTGCCTAAATGAAGCCGAGCACCTTCTTCGTTGTCTATTTTTTCGAGATCTTGAATGGTCGTATAAGCATTTGTAGCCTCTTTTTGCGTGAGCATAATCCGATGCGAAGGCACGCGAAGAGGTTCATCAGTGAGCATTGATAAAAGGGCATAGAGATAAAGAGCGTATCCACCCGGGTTGTTCACTTGATCGATCACAAGGCCTTCACTTGTTTCTTGCAAATAAGAAATAATATGAGAAAATGCTTCTGCTTCCCGATCCATTCCATGATAGTTTCCGATACGCACATACCCAAATGTATGACCATCAGGAGTTTCAAATAAGTACGCATCAAATGGGTTTTCCGGTTCGGTTTTCCATAAAACCTTGCCTAAACATGGAACAAAACTCTGCCGTGACCCGATATCATCCGGGCTCTCTACGGTTTTACCTGATAGCTCTTCGAAAAAAGGATGTAAATGCGGGACAAAAGATTTATGAAAAAAATTTTCCGTATTTTTATTACTTAACTCTATTTTGCTTCCATTCGTGACTTTTTCAGGATAGTAATCCCATGGGATATCATGTGAAACAATGTCATTATGCATGTGAGATTTTATAGTAACCTTGAGCTTTCCTCTTGGGATCTCATGCCGCAAAGCTCCGAAGCGGCAACAAAAAAACAACTCAGCAAGAGCTAGATCGGTATCATCATTAGAAATTCCTATTTCACCCATACGAAACTCTTGTACGACTTCATCGACCGGCCTGTCATCGAGCATGAGAATTTCATCCCCTTCCAAAATTGGGATGTTATAGGGGGATAAACGATCGCTGTTAACTATAGTCACAAAGTAATGCCCTTCAACCCCCTTCATGCGAAAAGGCAAAGAAGCCGACTCTGTCGAATAAAAACGCACACCAACATGGTAGTCATTAACCGAGAGAACAAAATCTTTGACAATCTTCTGATAGTCCTCGATTGTTACCGGGTTCATATCGATAATTTTTTGCCTGGCGCACTCCACTTCTCGATTTAATTCCCATTGGAACAGTGTTCTTTTCCATTCCGAAGGAGCATACTGCACGTCAAATACATGTCCGATAAAATCGAAATCAGACAACATTTTTTTCTTCAGATCCGCGCACAGAAACGTGTGCAGGATCAAATTCATTATCACTAAAGCAACGCTAAGTCTTCGTATCATTCTCAAATTGCCCCTTTCCCATTCAGTAGACATGGAGAAATACCACGGTGAAGAAATCTTTATCAAGGGTTTGTTGAATAAGAACCTTCTGTAAGTTTACACGAAAATATTTAAAACCTTAGATAGCCAAAGCGCTATTTGCAAGAACGCAAACACTCAAACCCGTGATTGTGACCCAATCTAAGGAAGACCCGGTCTGTCCTACAGACTGTGTTGGAGAAGTATTGCCTCGGAGATTTGATGCAAAAATGCTCAGGTTTGAGCGGTTGTCGTTCGCAGTAAATAGCCAAAGCGCTATTTGCAAGAACGCAAACGTTTAAAGATGTGCAGATTTTGCGCAAAGATCTAATCTAAGGAAGACCCGGTCTGTCCTACAGACTGTGTTGGAGAAGTATTGCCTCGGAGA
>JAJFMB010000139.1 GCA_021772355.1 Chlamydiota bacterium
GTTGACTCTCGAGATACAATAAGTAACACAACGACTTTAGCGAAAAAAAAGTGATACTTAACCCTTTGTAAAGCACACACTAAATCTAGCAAAACTTGGGTGCTTAAATTACCCTCAACCGCTCACTCTACTCACAGTCTACTCACAGTCTATTTGTTGACTCTCGAGATACAATAAGTAACACAACGACTTTAGCGAAAAAAAAAGTGATACTTAACCCTTTGTAAAGCACACACTAAATCTAGCAAAACTTGGGTGCTTAAATTACCCTCAACCGAAGTGATCATGCGAAGCATATTCGCTGAGGTTGAGGCTAGTGTCGGCTTTAGCCGGCACTATTAGTGACACAGTAACTGATAAACAAAGAAGCTGGGGTAAAGCGACGTAGTAATAGTAAAATCGAAGAGTGTCGTTAAAGAACGTCGTTGGAGAATATTAAACTTCTCTAGCTTAAAACTTATGAGGTAGCGAGGGGATTGTCCCCTCGCGCACCCCTCTCCCGCCCTCAAGTGACAATGCTACGCATCATCACTTTCAGTTGGGCTAACCTTGTCGCTGTTTACTAGTTATCGTATTTGTAGGGTTTTTGAATTTTCTACAAATAGGTTACTTCTGTTGTTGTTGACAAGTCGTTAAGTTATTTTGTGGTGCCCGGAGGGCTAACGGGTAGAGTGTGTGTGTATTTTGTGGTGCCCGGAGGGCCAGCGAGTAGACTGTTGAGCTAACCTTGTCGCTGTTTACTAGTTATTGTATATGTGAGGTTTTTGAATTTTCTACGACCAGTTAATTTCTTGGATTGTTGACAGGTCATTGTGTGATTTGTGGTGCCCGGAGGGCTAGGGGGTAGAGTGTGGGGCTAACCTTACCGTAGTTTACTAGTTATTGTTACTCTGACTGACACCCACAACCGCAATAGTCGAAGTTAGCATCGATGTGATTACATTTCCTTAGGACGATAATGTCATTACGGCGCTGTGGAATAGGTGGACACCAGCAAGGCTGGCAACAGGGATTGCAAGAGCGGCGCCCTCCCATACTGGGGAAAGGAAAGTTTAGAGACAGGGTCCCATTCACACGAGTATGAAACATCTTATCGTATGTGCCTTCTAAATCAAACGAAAGATATTTGGATATTTCTGCAGTTAAGCGTAGACGACCACCCACGGTGCGATCATTTTGAGAGTCGTCATAGTAATAGATGCCGACACCGCCGATGATGCGTGTATTGCAGCAGCAGAACAATATTTTATCGAATTCAGCATCGGCTCCTCGCATGGTATACTGGCAGCAGTCGATTGAAAGATAATAGTTATCGTCAAAGAAATAGCAACAATTTTTGCATCCCTTTTTATTCAGGGGGAAATACCCATTGATATAGAAGCGGTAGCAGGGATTAAAAAATTCAAGACCCCCACTAATTTGATGAAAATTGCGATATTTTCCCTCTCTGAAATCATAGGAAATGTTCGCACCCAATAGTGATTGAGAACAATCATTCGTATAACGAATACCCAAGCCGGCATTTGCACCATTTTTTCGGTCGGAAAAACAATGCCATTTGGCATCAAGGAACAATTCACGACAGCACCATGTTTTGACAGCCCGTAAATTCACGGTGGAATAGTCGCGATTTATGCCGATTCCTTTCCCAATTGTTCCTGCAAAGCGCAAAGATAAACCACAACTTTCCAAATAAGGGGCATCACAAGGAAGAAAATTGCAATAAGGAATAAAAAATCCTATGCCCTCTTTATAACATGGTGTGGAGCAATTTTGCAAAATACACGGTGTACATTCATTTGAAGAGAATTTATCTGTATTAAGCAATGGACAACATGGTTCCATAGGCTGTTGATGTTCGTCAACTGCTACTGCCTCATTAGGCAACAAGACAAATCTACCATGATTATGGTAAGCAATGATCTCAGAATCATACTGAGTCAATGCATCACTAATATATTTGGAATCATCATTAATATTCGAAATTTGGGGAACTGTGATAAGAGAGGAGTGCAATGTCCTGTCAACATATGAGCTCACCACTTCTTTAGTCTCCGTCAATGATGCACAGCACTTATTAAGAAAACTCCCAGCACCTTTAACATATCGACTCTGAATCAAGGATGTATAGCCACTATGAACCTTTTGCTTTAACTCTGAAGGTTTTGTCTTAAGAAAATCCCCAACACCTTTAACATACCGACTCTGAATCAAGGATGTATAGCCACCGTGAACCTTTTGCTTTATCTCTGAAGTTGTCATTTTAAAAGGGTCGCTCCGTTCAGACTTCCAGAACTCGTGAGCGTTTTCTTTTATTGTTGAAAACTGCATGCCAAGCATAACAATCACAGCAGCGAGCAAAATGTATTTGAGTTTTTTCATAATATTGCTTCAATAGTTGGCGCACCGAACAAGCTCGGCGCGCCTTGGGTTTTATCCTATTGCAAACGGATCAGGGTCATCACTGCCGCATTACTACTGTCAGTAGCAAGAGTAGAATCCAATGACAAAATGTCTACAGAAACATCCGAAAAGTTTCTTAATGTCACAGTATCTCCATCGCTTAAAGCCAAAATAGCTGATCCAGTTACCATCCCAGATAGTACCGTAAGTCCGGTGGCACTTCCCGCATCACTCTGGACTCCCATAAAGGAATCGGTAACAGGTGTTGCAGCATTAACAAACAAACCAAAGATCATTGGGCTAGTAGGATCCGTGACAAATAAGTCGACATTCAAAGAAAAACTAACAAGATAAAACCCACCGCTACCAGCATCGATTACAGCACCGTCTCCGCTTGGACTAATACCTGAGTTGGCAACTAGTATCAAAGGCACATCCGTATCTGTAGGCACGGTAGCCGTTGTTTTAAGTTGAAGTTGAGCATAGTTTGCCAAGCCCGGCTGTCCCTCAGGTCCGGTAGGTCCTGCAGGTCCGGTAGGTCCGGTAGGTCCGGTAGCTCCTCCTCCTCCAGCAGCACAGCAACAGCAAGAGCCATCTTGTCCATTCTGACCATTCTGGCCATCTTGACCAGCAGGTCCTGTCAAACCTTGTGGCCCTTGTGGTCCTGCAAGTCCTTGCGCTCCATCTGCACCATCTGCACCATTTATACCATTTATACCATTTATACCATTTGCACCATCTGCACCATTTATACCATTTGCACCATCTGCACCATTTATACCATTTGCACCATTTATACCATTTGCACCATTTGCACCATCTGCACCATTTATACCATTTGCACCTTGAGGTCCCGTTGGTCCTGCCGGTCCTGCCGGTCCTGCCGGTCCTGGTGCACCATCTGCACCATTTATACCATTTGTACCATTTGTACCATTTGCACCTGCAGGTCCCGTTGGTCCTACCGGCCCCTGCGGTCCTGCAGGTCCCGGTGCACCATCCTGACCATCCTGACCATCCTGACCATCTTGACCGTCCTGACCGTCTTGACCATCCTGACCAGCAGGTCCGGTTAATCCTTGAGGTCCTTGCGGTCCAGTTAACCCTTGAGGTCCCTGCGGTCCGGCAGGTCCTTGTGGTCCTGCAACACCCTGCGGTCCTTGCGGTCCGGCAGGTCCTTGGGGTCCCGGAGGTCCTGGAGGTCCCGGAGGTCCCGGAGGTCCTTGCTTAACTTTACCATCACAACTCGCTTCTAAATCATCAAATGTAAAAGAGAGAAGCGACTGTTGCTCCTCCAATTGTGATTTATGTTCGCTCTCTAAACTTTGAGCCATACTGTGTTCGTGACTGAACAAAAGCGATACAGTAACGATAGACAGTACGAAGATTACTTTTTTCATTTTTACCCCACTTTCATGCTTACCTTAGAAGAAATACAAGTGTATCTCTTCAAGAGCAAAATCATTTTTTGAACTTAATATTTCCGATAACACTTTTGAAAATACTTTTATATGTTTTTTTTTAAACGCAAGAAATCTTAGAGGAATCAATCTCCAAAAAACTGTTAGATCACGGAGAAGAATTGTTGTTCCGGTCTTAGGTGACTGACCTCAGAATAGGTCTGTAGATAAAAAAATTATCTAATTGTGAAAATGTTATTTCTCTTTTTCCAGAGTATCGAAGAGGCCCCATTTTTTGATAAGTTCTTCGTAGGTGCCATTTTCGATCATTTGTTTGAGGCCCTCATTGAAAAGGGAGATCAGTTTGACAGAATGGGGGTCTTTTAGGGAGACGAGGCGCGCGCCTTCATCAGTTAGGGGGTGTCCGACAACTTTGATTTGTCCTGTATAGTACCCTTCGGCAAAAATATATGCTGGAAGAGCTTCTAGGATCACACCATCAATTTTATCGGCAATCAGATCATCGATCGCCACGCGCATATTGCCGTAAGTCGTAAATAAAACGGCAGGATATTGAGGAATGCGGTAGACGGCGAAGGAGCCGCTTTTTATACCGACAATTCTTCCTTCCATTTCTTCAATATCTTTGATAGTTGAGTCGTCGGGAACAACGAGAACGGGTCCGGTAAGAAAGATGGGATCTGAAAACTCATAACGCCCCATGTTAATGGAGTTTGGTCTGAGATCTGAAATCACAGCGTCATAGCTTTCATTATCCAGTCCTCGAAAAAGTTCATCGTTTCTTACTGCAACTAGAACCAAAGAGATATGCATTTTTTTTGCAATACCGTTAAACAGTTCGTTGGTGAAGGCAAGCATATTTTTTTCTTTACCTTGCAGCTCGAAAGGATACCCGGTGGGATCACGAGCAATCACAAAGGAGTGGCGATCAAGAAGTACACTCCCTGTGCAGGAGCGGATGATAATCCAAACCAGAAGAATCATAACAACGACGCCACCAGAGACGCGTGCAGATTTACGAGAGCCAAGCTTCTTCAGTTCTTCTTTGAACTTAGTCATGAATTTGAAATTCCTTCCATGAATTTATCATAAGACTTGAAAGACATTTAAATCTAGATTACAGTCAATGAATTCCATAATTTTTCATGTATATCTCTTATGTCAAAATCCATTACTTATGTCATAGCAAACTTCGGCGGACCTCGAGATGAGGAGGAAATATCGCCATTTTTAGTAGAACTTCTTACGGACATCGATGTGATCCAAACAAAGCTTCCCAAATGGATTCAAACACTACTGTTCCGAAGAGTCGCTAAAAAACGCGCCAAGCGAATTGTGGCTGACTATGAGATGATTGGAGGAAAATCTCCTATTTTCGAAGATACAGAGGAGCTCGCTGCAAAATTACGTAAGAGACTACCCGGTTCTCTTATGACATTTCATCGTTATCTCCCTTCGACACACTCTAAGTTCATTCAAACGATTTCCCAATCTCCTTGCGATGAAATCCGTATTTTTCCGATGTTTCCACAGTTCACCTATGCTACGACAGGCAGTATTGCCCGCTGGTTTGACAACAACCTTCCAAAAAACATCGTCTCAAAAATGCGATGGATCAAGTCGTATGCCAACCATCCTTATTTTATTTCGGTACACCAAAAAATGATACGCACCTTTTTGCGACAAAACAATCTAGCTGAAGAAGAGTGCATCTTCCTTTTTTCTGCCCACGGCGTTCCTAAAACTTTTATAGCAAAAGGGGATGTGTATCAAGAAGAGTGCGAGGCATCATATCGTATGGTGATGCGCGGTTTTCCTCGGGCCCTTGGCCGTATCTCTTACCAGTCGCAATTCGGCAAAGAGGAGTGGCTTCGCCCCTATACAAGCGATATCTGCGCCGACATCAGTACATGGTGCCAAGACAGAAAACACGTACTCTTTATTCCTATCACTTTTACATCCGATCATATCGAAACACTCTTTGAAATCGAAACGATGTACATGCCTCCTGTAAAAGAGCAGGGCTTGATCCCCCATCGCGTGCCGGCTCTTACATTAAACGAAGAATGGATAGAAACGATTGTCCAGATTTTACACGACCAACTCTACTGTAATAATCAAATGCTAATCAGAAAGGATTGAAAGATGATTAAAAAAATAGTTCTTATCACCAATTTCAATTTGTATCACTCCAAAAGGCGTTTCACACAAAAATTTTCGGAAGCTTTAAACCGCAAGGGAGTTGAGACGCGCATAATTGATGCTGAAGAAACTGTATTAGACACTGAAACAGTAGGATCAATCAAAAAGTTTAAGCCGGATGTCACCTGTTCATTTAACACCCTTCTCCCTTTTCCTAATAAGAAATTCCTCTGGGATCTCTTAAAAATTCCGCACTGGTCTATCCTCGTCGATCCCTCTATTTACAGCGTCAATCTGATCAACAGTCCCTACTCTGTAATTTCATGCGTTGATCGTTTTGACTGTGAAGGACTAGCTGCAACTGGTTTTCAGAAATCCTTTTTCTGGCCCCACGGCGTGGAAAAAGAGCTAAAGTCTGACAATGGAGAGCGTCCCTATGATGTGGCCTTCTTAGGAAGTTGTTACGATTATGAAAATCTACGTGGTTACTGGCAAGACACCCTACCAAAAAAACAGAGCGATGTCCTCGATTCTGCAATAGAAATCGTCTTATCTGATAATCACACACCGCTTCAAGCAGCTCTTGTGCAAGCGTGGAATGCCGCAGGACTTTTTCCTGGTCAAGCCGATTTTGCTACATTATTTTATTACCTTGACCTCTATACCCGTGGCAAAGATCGCGTCGACTTAATCCGCTCTATAAAAGATGCTAACGTTCATGTCTTTGGTGATCTATCTCAAGATAATGTAGTGGAAAAACTTGGATGGTCCTACTATGTAGGTTCTCAACCCAATGTGACTCTGCATGATTCCGTCTCATTCGAAGACTCTTACGCCATTATGAAGCAGTGCAAAATCTGTCTCAACAGCAACCCTTTCTTTAAAAATGGTTCACACGAACGAGTATTCAACAGCTACGTCTTAGGCGCCGTCCCCCTAACATCTGATAATCTATTTATGAGAGAACAATTTGAGGTTGGAAATGAAATTCTTCTTCACCAAAATCGCGAATTAGATCTAGTCAATGCACAAGTCAATGACCTTCTCGCCAATGAAACAAAGCGGCAAGAAATGGCCAACCGTGGTCGCGATAAAGTGCTGCAACACCACACCTGGGACAAACGCGCCGAGCAGGTATTAGAAATCTTACCGGCATTATTGAAATAATGTTCCAAATTTATTTCTTATGCATGTGAGGACTTAGTAAACCTGCCATCTTGAACATATCAATCGATTGATCGCTCCCAAATACTTTGGCAAGTTTTGCATCAGGCTTGATAATCCGCTTATTGTCTGTGTCTTGAAGTTTATGAGATTTTATGTAATCCCAAACTTTCTTCATCACATCGCCGCGGGTCAGAGATTCGGCTCCTGTGACTGCAGACAATTCAGGTGAAAGCTGAAGTTCAGGCATTTTGCGCGGTTTTTTTTCTTTTGTTTTCTTTTCCGCTTTCCCTTTTGCTGTTTTGCCTTTAGCCCCTTTTCCTTTTGCGCGCGTCTTTTTTACATACGCCGTACGAGGATGACTGGGATATTTATCGGAAAGTTGGTCAAGGTCATTGACGATGACGTCACATTCGGGAAAGGTGGAACAAGAGTAGAAAATTTTTCCGAAGCGCGACTTTCGCGCCACCATTTTACCGGGACATTCCAGTGCCGGACAGTCAGGCATATCCTCTACCGGTATTGCCTCTTCACCCTTCTTTGGAATATTGATAATGCCTTTACAATCCGGATAACTTGAGCATCCTAAGAACGCTCCAAAGCGACCGTGACGTAATACCATAGCGGCCTTGCACAGTGGGCAATTCTGTTCCCAATCAAATTCTTCGGCATAGTCATCCTTATTGAATTCGAGTGCTTCAATCGGTGCCGTGTAATCACAATCAGGATAACGCACACAACCATAAAAATAGCGCGACTTGTACCAAACTTTTTGCAATTTTCCTTCATGACACTTCGGACAATCAATGTCTGTTGACACTTTAGGAACAAAAGCTTCTTTTTCAGCCACTTCCAATGTTGGTAAGAACTGGACCCAAAAGTCACGAATCAACTCACGCCAATCTTTGTGATCCTCAGCAACTAATTCCAGATTATCTTCCATCATGGCTGTGAAACCAATATCCATGATCTGCGTAAAGTGGTTTTCCAGCATTTGCGCAATCACTTCGCCAAGCTCTGTAGGTTTTAAGCGCCCGCTCTCTTTGATCGTGTATTCTCGATTCTGAATTTTATTCATGATAGCAGCGTACGTTGAAGGTCGCCCTATACCACATTTTTCTAACTCTTTGACCAACGATGCTTCACTAAAACGGGGAGGAGGACGGGTAAAGGCTTGATCTGAAGTTAATTCGAGTAAATTTAAAACCTGGCCGGCTTCAAGATTAGGCAGAATACGATCTTCATCATCTTTCTCCTCTTCATCCCCTTTTTCTTCATAGACTGCCAGGAAACCTTGAAATTTCATGGTTGAACCCGTGGCACGCACGATAATGTCGCCTCCAACATCAATATCTGCACTAACGGTGTCATAAACCGCAGGCATCATCTGTGAAGCGAGAAAACGTCTCCAAATCAACTGATAGAGCATAAATTGTTCGCGAGTCAAAAACGGTTCTACAACTTCGGGAGGGTGTTCAAAATTAGTAGGACGGATAGCTTCGTGAGCGTCTTGAGCACTTTTCTTTGAGGTGTAAAATTTCGGTTGATCAGGGAGAAAATGTTTCCCGTAATGCTGTAATATAAATGATCGAGCTGCTTCAACCGCTTCAGGAGCCACACGAACGGAGTCGGTACGCATATAGGTAATCAAACCTTCTGCCCCTTCTTTGCCCATGTCAATACCCTCATACAGGCCTTGAGCGATGTTCATCGTACGAGCTGATGAAAATCCAAAGTGACGACTCGCTTCTTGCTGCAGGGTTGATGTGATGAAAGAGGGAACGGGATTACGTTTTTTCTCTTTTCGATCCACTTTAAGAACACGATAGGGAACATTCTGCATCCGCGCTAGGATTTCATCTGCAGTCTTTTTGTTATCAATTATCGTAACTTCTTTTCCCTTAACCGGTTCTTTCTCAACTTTTTTGCCATCTACTGAGTAAAGGTTCGTTCGGAATGTGCGATCTTCGTCACCTTTTTTTACAATGGCACCGATATTCCAATATTCAACAGGATTAAAAGCGCGGATTTCATTTTCTCTATCCACGACTAATTTTAAAGCTACGGATTGCACGCGTCCGGCTGATACTGCTGATTGCCTACCTCTTTGGATACGGCGATTTAAAATTGGAGAGATCTTATATCCCACAATGCGATCTAGAAGGCGCCTAGCTTGCTGAGCATCAACAAGAGCATGATCTATCTCTCTTGGATGCTCAAGAGCTCTCAGCACATCTCTTTTGGTAATCGAATTGAAAGAGATTCGCTTAGTTACAGTCTCTGGCGGCAGAATTTGCTCGATATGAGCCGCAATCGCCTCACCTTCACGGTCAGGGTCAGGAGACAAATAAACGACATCGCACTTTTTCGCGGCACTTCTCAACTTATCAATAACAGTTTGTTTGTCGGGCATCACGACATACTGAGGTTCGAAGTCGTTTTCCAAGTCGATGCCAAAATCTTTCTGCGGTAAATCGAGGATATGACCGATTGTAGATTCGAATAGATAGTCGGAACCTAAAAATTTCTTAAGAGTCTTAATTTTTGCAGGAGACTCTACAATGATAAGGTGTTTTTTCTTCATACTACTGTTTTTTCTATTAATAATTGGTCAACATCCGTAACTCTGACGACTTTGCCAATTTTTTTTGCAACAATCAAGCTGAATTTTCCAAAAGAAGATTTTTTATCGCGGCGCATTAATGCAATCAGTTGATCTGCAGGGATATCTGGTAATGACGTCGGAAGTTCGGCTTTTTGACAAATTTCAACTTGTTTTTGTATAAATTTCTCTTCAACTTCACCAAGAAGGAAGCTCAAACGGGCTGCCAAACACATGCCGATTGCCACCGCTTCTCCGTGTAAATATTTTTTATAATGAGTAACCGCTTCAATCGCATGAGCAAATGTATGCCCCCAATTTAATATGGCACGCTCTCCCTGCTCTCTTTCATCAGCGTTTACTATTTCCGCCTTGATTTCGCAAGAACGATTTATAATTTTTTTCAAGCACTCTTCATCAAGCTGCAAGATGTTCTCCATCTTTTCCTCTAGGAAAGTAAAGAACTCAGGGTCCTTAATCACCCCATACTTAATAACTTCTGCCAATCCTGAACAAAACTCTCTTCTAGATAAAGTACGTAAAAAAGAAGGATTTATCCAAACGCGTTTCGGATGATGCAAAACTCCTACCAAATTCTTTACGGGAGGGACATTCACTGCTGTCTTTCCTCCGATTGCTGCATCCACCATTCCTAATAGAGTAGTTGGTATATGCATCACATCTATACCACGCATATAACATCCCGCCACAAACCCGGCTAAATCGGTGACCATTCCACCGCCCAAAGCAATCACCAGGGAGTGGCGGTCACATCCCAAGTTCGACATTGCTTTCCAGCACAGTTCGGCACTGTTCAGTGTTTTCGATTCTTCACCAGGCGGCAGCAAGAGCGCGCGCTTCCGATCGAACAATTCTTCACCATAAAGCGCAAAGACATTTTCGTCTGAAATGACGACATAACTCGAATAACGATCGAGCATATCTTGCACCTGCGGCTTTTCAGATATAACGATTTCAGTGCCGTATTTTTCTAACATCTCAATAATAAATTGTAATGGGAGAATTAATCTAAATTAATTTAGATTTAAATGCAAGGACTGAAAACTATCGTATAGTATAAATTGTGTTGAAGAAATCGACTAGCCGAGCATGAATTTTGTTTAGAAGGAAATCGTCATTTTTCCTACGACCTTCACAATCTTATTATCTTCAGTAGAAGATGAATCCTCTGATTGATCATATCTCGGATTGACAAGGACTTTTAAATTCGGTTTATAATCAGAATCTTGCGATTCTGAGCCGGGAACTCCGTCCTCGTTTCTCGCGAGTGAACACTCTTTCGGACTCACAATATCACTTTCTCCACCACCCAAAAAGGATGTGATTCTGTCTCCAGAATTTAGTTATTTCTCGTCACATAGGACGATTCGTTAAAAAAATGCATGCATAGAGCAAGCAAAGTGCTTAATAAAATTAATTCGATATGTATCAGTTTCAAAGAAAGTTTGCAAGATCTAGCTCTTTTCTCTCTGTTCGATATAGGAGAGCATTGTTGATCTTCCCTCTTCAAATTGATGGAGTAGGGAATAAAAGGCTTGAGGAGAAAATGCATCTGTCGGCGGAGCCTGATCACTGAGACGGGCATATTGTTTGAGCTCACGCCAGTCGTTCAGCTCTGCTTCGCGGTCACCAATCTTTTGGTTGAGCAATGCCGAACGCATTAAATTAAACGCAAATAAAACATCGCCAAAGGAACGCTCGCTAGACTCTTCTTTAGCAAGCTCAGCATTAACGATCATTTTCTGTTTAAGCTCTTGGGTACTCGCCAAAGCACCACGATAATCCTCCTTAGCAATCATCATCGTAATATTAGTGTAATCAGCATAAAAGGGGAGGTCATCTCTCTTTGTTCGCAATAAAGCAAGATCTGCATATTTTTGAGCCTCAAGTATATTCCCTTGATTAAGCAACTCTTGCGCGATAAGACCATCATATTTTGCATGCAAATCAGGTTGTCTTTGTAAAATTCGGGTCAAATCCGTCAAAGCAGTCTTTTTTTCAGAGAGATCAGCACTATCGCTTTGTAAAACTGCAAACTCTTTTTCAGCTCTGAAAAAATCTGTTGCACTGCTTTTTTGACTACTAGAAGCAAAACGATAACCGATAAGCACAACAGCCAAAAAACAGGCGATCCCGATCAAAACCACGCTACCGTAATTTGTAATCCATTCGATAAATCTATTCTCTTCGATTATCTCCAGTTTCTTAGACTTTTTTTTGTTCATAGTTGTTATGCTTTTCACTTTTTTACTCTAATGGTGTATTTATGTCTTAAGGGAAGGTTTATGCACATCAAACACTCTGCTCTAACCTTCCTAGGGGTTTAAGGCAACTATTAATTGTTAAGATTTAAAGTATTAATGTCAAAGGGAAAACACTAATATGACTGAAGAAGAGCAAGTCAAAGAAGAAGTTAGAGAAATCGAAGTTGAAAAAATTACTTTTAACCCTCACCAACCAAGAAAATCCTTTTGCCAAGAAGGCCTAGAAGAACTTGCCTCATCGATCAAACATGTTGGACTCATTCACCCTCCAGTCGTCCGCCCCTTACCCGCAGACAATACAAGCTCTTATTCCTATGAGCTTATCTCCGGAGAGCGAAGATTCAGAGCGGTACAGCTTGCGGGATTAAAAAAGATCGCCGTTCTAGTTCGAATAAGTAGCTCCTGCCTCTCTGCCCAAGCAGCATTAATTGAGAATGTTCAAAGAATCGACCTTAGTCCCATGGAGATTGCAAAAGGATTACACAGCTTAATTGAGGAATTTGGCTTTAACCAAGAACACCTTGCCCAAAGGATCGGGAAAAAACGCTCAACCATAGCGAATTATTTACGACTGCTCTCACTTCCTCCGAATGTGCAACAAAGCTTAAATGACAATTTAATTTCTATGGGTCATGCTAAGGGAATTTTGGCTCTTGACGATCCAAAAAAACAGATTCTTTTACACGAACTCATTCTACGAGACAATCTTAATGTCAGAAAAACAGAAGAGCTCGCAAAAAAACTTTCCCAAAACAATAGTCGATCTGAAAAACCGCCGGAAGCACCAATTAGCAATTCCGATCCTCATCTCGTTCAACTTTCCGAACACCTTCAAAGATTACTTGGAACAAAAGTAACAATTCAGAATCAAGGAGATAAAGGAAAACTCTGCATCGACTATTACAGTCTGGACGATTTGGACAGGCTCCTTAACATGATGGGAATGGACGAGACATGAACGAGCGCAACTCAACACTTGAACTTGTCATAGATGGAATGAGTTGCGCCTCATGTGTCAACCATATTGAAAAGGCATTATACGCCATCAACGGAGTAAAAAAAGTTCAGGTCAACTTTGCATCGGGACGTGCATTGGTGGAAAAGGATCACGATATCGCCGATGAAGCAATCATTAATGCGATCAGCAACGTTGGTTACCACGCAGAAACATCTTCCTCGCAACAAGATGGTCATGAACACATGCATCATGCTGACTTTTGGCGCTTTGCGATCTCTGCGGTATTTGCTTTTCCTCTACTTATTCAAATGGTTGGTGTTGGAATCCCAGGTTGGGTGCAAGCACTGCTTGCCACAATCGTTCAGTTCTTTGGAGGATGGTCAATGTACCAAGGAACCTACCATTCGCTCCGCCACGGCAGCGCCAACATGGACACTCTCATAGTCATGGGAACAACTGCTGCGTACCTCTTTAGCCTTTGCGTTTTATTTTTTGGAATTGGCGATCACCTTTATTTCGACACAAGCGCCATTATTATCACACTAGTGCTCTTTGGAAGATGGCTGGAGTCAAGAAGCAAACAACGCGCATCCAATGCGATCCAAAAACTTCTACAACTGCAGCCAAAAAAAGCCAAAGTTAAACGCAATGATCACTTTGTCGAGATTGACGTCAGCGAAATGCAATCAGGTGATATCTTTATGGTACGCCCGGGTGAAAGCGTTCCTGTTGATGGAGAAGTTGTAGAAGGAGAGTCATCGGTCAATGAAGCGATGCTTACAGGAGAGAGTGTTCCGGTACAAAAGAAAGAAGGGTCGGAACTCTATGCTGCAACCAATAACCAAAATGGTGTTCTGACGGCAAAAGCCACAAAAGTTGGTGCTGAAACGGCGCTAGCAGGAATTATTCGCCTCGTCGAGCAAGCACAAACCTCCAAAGCTCCTATCCAACGACTTGCCGATACGATTGCAGGGGTATTTGTTCCGGTCGTTTTAGGAATCAGCGCGATTACTGTGATTGGCTGGTTAATAGCGGGAGCCGGTATCAGTGATGCCCTGATCAACGCCGTTGCTGTATTAGTGATCGCCTGTCCTTGCGCCTTAGGACTTGCAACGCCCACTGTCATAGTCGTAGCCAGCGGACGAGGCGCCTCAATGGGAGTGTTATTTAAGGAAGCTGCAGCTTTAGAGCGCGCCGAAAAAATAGAGACTCTTATTATGGATAAAACAGGAACCATCACTGAAGGGAAACCTGTTGTGACCGATGTCTATCCAGAAGATGATTCTCAGCTTCTCAAAGTAGCCTACGCTCTAGAACACAACTCTCAACATCCCCTTGCAGAGGCGATAGCAGCTTATGCACAAAAAAAGAATGTTCCCCTTGAGAAAACCTCAAATTTTACATCGATCTCAGGCAAAGGAGTCAGCGCCAAGATAGATGGGCAAACTTATCAACTCGGTTCTGTGCGCTACGCTAAAGAGGAAAACATCACCCTGCCACAAGAAAAAATAGAAGCGTGTGAAATAGAGGGAAAAACCATCACCGTGGTTTGGAAAGATCAAGACGCTCTTGGTTTTCTCGCCATTTCTGATCAACTGCGCCCTCATAGCAGTGAGGCGATACAGGAGCTCAATGCCATGGGTCTTTACACTGTTATGCTGACAGGAGATCACCGTAGAACAGCTGAGGCCATTGCCGCAAAAGCTCAAGTACAAGAGTTCGATGCAGAGGTTCTTCCGGAAGACAAAGCTGCGAAAGTGATAAAATTTAAAGAAAAGGGAAAAATAGTTGGCATGGTCGGAGACGGAATCAACGATGCCCCCGCGCTTGCCTCCTCAGATGTTGCCTTTGCTATTGGAGCGGGCAGTGACGTTGCGATCGAAGCTGCTGATATTACGCTCGTACGCAATGATTTACGTAGTGTTGTTGACGCCATCAAACTATCCCAGGCAACCTTTAGGAAAATCCGTCAAAATCTATTTTTTGCCTTTATCTACAATATTTTAGGGATTCCTCTTGCTGCCCTTGGTTTTCTAAATCCCATCATCGCCGCAGCCGCAATGGCTATGAGCTCAGTTTCAGTGGTAAGCAATGCACTACTTTTGAGGCGGTGGTCTCCGTAATGGATTTTGGTATTGATTTCTTTGCGCTTTGGTTTTTCTTCCCCTCCATCGTCGCCATCATCCTCTTAAGGCGTTGGCGCTCCTCATACCCATCTCCAACGCTCTACTACTCTCACTTACAAGACCTCATTCCAACAAAACCCAGTTTACGCTCAAAACTCGCCTCTCTACCGCGCACCCTTTCTCTTTTGGCACTCGTCGGTCTGCTCGTTGCTTTTATCGATCCCCATTTCAATATGCAAAAAACAGTCACTACACAGCAAGAGATGCTGCAACACCCCTCACCTAAAGAGGGAATTGCCATCTACCTTGTTCTCGACCACTCAGGATCCATGCGGGAAAACGTTATCATCAGCACACCTTCAGGAAGACGTCAGCGCTTTTCCAAACTCAATCTCGCAAAGGAAGTCACAGGAAATTTCATCAACAGCCGCCCAGACGATTTAATTGGCCTCATTACTTTTGCACGTTCAAGCCAAGTACTCTCCCCTTTAACATTGGAGCACTCAAACGTCACAAAACAACTCGATGAAATCACCTTTGTCGAGGAAAGAGAACAAGAGGGAACAGCCATAGGATATGCGATTTTTAAAACTGTAAATTTGATCGCCGCCACCCGCCATTACGCGCAAGAATTACAAGAAGAAGGGTTGTCTGCCTATACCATTAAAAACAGCATCATGATTCTCATTACAGACGGTTTTCAAGACCCGCATCCTGAAGATAAAGGCAGACGACTCCGCACGATCGACTTACTAGAGGCAGCAGAATATGCAAAACAAAATCACGTCAAACTGTATCTCATCAACGTCGAGCCCCGCATTGGATCGGAACAATTCGCCCCCCATCGCCGCTTAATGCAACGAGTCACCGAACTGACCGGAGGAAAATTTTATCTCGTTGACAGCACCCATCCTTTAGATCAGGTTTATGCTGATATCGAACGCATAGAAAAAAGTGTACTGCCTGCTGACGAAACGTCCCCTCTTGTACGCACGCACAGGATCTCTCTTTACCCTTATCTCATCGCCTTAAGCATGTGCCTACTCTTCGCATCCGTTTTTTTAGATACGACACTGCTAAGGAGAGCCCCATGAAATGGCATGAACTCTCATACGGCTTCCCTCATGCCATTATCCTTGTCATCATGATTTTTGCTTTCATTACCCTCTCCTGGCGCCTCTACCGTTATCGCCTCTCACTTCTCGAACGATTCACTCTTGTGATCCCCCGCTCCTCCACTATCTTCTGGACTAAGACTACAGCGCTTTGCTTGGCATGGTTTTTCCTATCACTTGCGTTAATGCAGCCTGAAAAACAGATTGTTCATCCAGAAAAAAATACCTCCGGCGTCCTACGGAAAAAAAAGCAAGACGTCATTTTTTTAGTGGACGCTTCCGCCTCCATGGCCATCTCGGACACACGAACAGGTACAAGTCGTTTAGAGTATGCGCAAGAGATTATCGATACCATGACCAGTCAATTCCATGGAGAAAATGTTGCCCTCTACGCCTTCACCTCTCAACCGACAAAACTCGTACCCCTCACTCCCAATACTGCCTTTTTGCGTTTGCTAGCGAGGCAACTTGCCATCAATGAAGGCGACATTGCCGGAACCAATATCAAGACAGCTCTAGAAGCAATTAAAAAAAACTACCTATCCACTTCCTCTTCTGACCTTAAAACAGTGATTATTCTCAGCGACGGCGGAGACACAGAACTAGAAGGAACAGCAAAAGAGCAGCGCCTAAACGAAATTTTAGAAACCATACCCGATCCGAACCAATACAATG
>JAJFMB010000140.1 GCA_021772355.1 Chlamydiota bacterium
CACCCGCTTTGACAACTGGGGTGGAAGGATCCTCTTCGTTTGGTTGTTCTAGGTCTAAATATCTCTTGATTTCCCTGTAGAAATGGTACATAATTACGGATATGAACACTAATATCCGAGAATTTGTACCATGAAGGAAACACCTAAAAATCAGGAGGCTATAGATCTTTTTTACAAATCTGGCGGAACATTGAAGATGTCAGAAGCGTTAAAAATGGGGATCCATCGCCGCAATCTATACCAATTGAGAGACTCAGGGAAACTCGAAGTTATAGGAAGAGGGCTATACCGATTAGCCGAGGCTCCCCAACCTACACTTCCCGATTTTATTCCTGTCGCAAAAAAAATTCCTGGGGGTGTCATCTGTCTGATTTCAGCCCTTGCTTTTCATGAAATAACCACACAAATCCCCCATTTCGTTTATGTCGCACTACCCCAAAAGGCTCACAAGCCAAGGATTGAGCACCCCCCGATGCGCTTTTTTTGGTACAATGAAAAACTTCTAACAACAGGAATAGAAAAACATTCCTGTGACGGTGGCTTAATCAAAATTTTTGATATTGAAAAGACTTTAGTCGACTGTGTTAAGTTTAGGAATAAAATTGGCATAGACATCGTCATCGAAGCTTTAAAAATGTATTGGCATCGAGGTAATACTGACTTAGATAAATTATTTAGGTACGCTAAGCTTTTCCGAGTCGCAAGTATTCTAAAACCTATAATGGAGACCATAACGAGTGACTAAAGAAATTCAAAACCTTGGTGAATCTATACGTCAAAAATTAAATAATCTTTCTAAAAAGCAGAAGCGTCCTTTTGATGAAGTCCTTCGCTACTATGCTATTGAACGCTTTCTCTACCGCTTAAGTATCAGCTCATTTGCTAATTCCTTTTTTTTAAAAGGAGGTTTGCTCCTCAAGGTATGGAACTATTCTGATCATCGAGCCACAATGGATATAGACTTATTAGCTCGCACTTCTAATAAAATCGATAATCTTCGAACCACAATAATTGAATTATCTAATGTGGATATTACAGATGATGCAATCTCTTTCGACACCCAAAATTTACTGCTAAAAAAAAGACAAATAGGTGGTGAGTACCACGGTATTAGCGCCAGTTTCTCAGCAATGCTTTTCAAGTCAAAAATACCTATACTGATCGATATAGGCTTCAATGACATTATCATACCAGAGCCAAAGAAGATCCAATACCCCACTCTTCTCAATATGACTCCCCCTTACCTCTTTGGATATACACCTGAAACAGTTGTAGCGGAAAAGCTAGAATCCATAGTAAAACTCAAACTTATTAATACACGAATGAAGGACTTTTATGACATTTGGACAATTTTTTCCAAAGAATTAACAGATTCTAATAAACTAGCCTCAGCAATAAATAAGGTTTTTTGTAACAGAAAAACAAAGCTTGAATATCCCATAGCCTTTTCCAATTCTTTTTATGAAGATCCTGAAACAAAGAAAAGATGGCGGAATTTCCTGATGACAATGAGAAAAGAGCCTCTTGAATTAAAGCAAGTTATTTCAGAAATCAGCCAGCGGCTTGAACCTATATTTTCTAAAGCCTCCTTGCAATGAAACTTAAGAATTTGTAGAATGGTTCTTCAAATCTGAAGGTTTTATGGCTAAATTAGACAGAGAAAGTTTACAAAAACTGACAAAGCTGTGTCGGATCGATGTAACAGAAGAAGAATCGGAAGCGCTCTTGAGCGACTTACAGAGCATTTTAAACTATGTCGAAAAGTTGCAAGAAGTCGATACAGAAAACGTCAAGCCGCTCAACCATGTCCTTTCCGATATGTCAAACGTCTTTCGGGAGGATGAGATTGGAGAGTCACTTTCAAGAGAAGATTTTCTAAGCAATGCCCCTGACCAAATCGGAGGAATGATACGCGTTCCCCCTGTAATTAAGAAGAAATCATGATTCATACTCTTTCGGCGCATCAGTTACATCAAAAATTTCTTGGTGGAGAGCTCTCCGCTAAAGATATTGTGCAGGCTTTTCTTAAAAGGATCGACACCTACGACAATCAAATTGGTGCCTTTTTAACAGTTTTTCACGAAAAAGCTCTTACCAAAGCGGAAGAGCTTGATCGCAAACTTAAAAACGGAGAAAAGCTCGGCAAACTCGCCGCCATCCCCATCGCCATAAAAGACAATATCCACATCAAAGGAGAGTTCACTACCTGCGCCTCTAAGTTTCTTACCAATTATCGCGCGCCTTTTGATGCCACAGTTATTCACTTGCTAGAAGCTGAGGATGCAATCCTGATCGGTAAAACCAATCATGACGAGTTTGCCATGGGTTCTTCAACTGAAAACTCTGCCCTGCAAAAGACGTATAACCCTTGGAATCTCAAGTGCACCCCTGGTGGTTCTTCCGGCGGATCCGCTGCAGCTGTTGCCGCTCGTTTTTGCCCCGTTGCCCTTGGAAGTGACACAGGCGGATCAATTAGACAACCTTCCTCTTTTTGCGGGATTGTCGGATACAAGCCCACTTACGGACGCGTTTCCCGTTTCGGCCTGGTTGCCTTCGGTTCTTCACTGGATCAAATCGGACCTTTCACCCACGACACTCAAGATACCGCACTTATTATGGAAGTATTGGGACAACATTGCGACCGCGATTCAACAAGCCTGCCTCTTCCCTCCGACAAGATCGAACTCAATGCGAGTTTGCAAGGAACTAAAATCGGCGTCCCCTGGCAATTTCTTGAAAAACTCTCAGAGGAACCCAAAGCGCTCTTCAACAGTGGAATTGAAAGACTAAAAGAGTTAGGTGCCCAGATCATCGATATCGATCTGAGCATTTTAGAGTACGCCAACGCAACCTATTACATCATTGCCACTGCCGAAGCCTCGACCAACCTTGCTCGCTTCGATGGCATCCGTTACGGACAGCGCTCGCAGAAAGCCAAAACCTTAGACGAAGTGTACGACCTTTCAAAAGAGGAAGGATTCGGCACAGAAGTTAAGCGACGTATTCTCTTAGGCACTTATGTCTTATCTGCTGGATACCAAAACGCCTACTATAAAAAAGCGCAGCGCGTACGCCGTCTTATGGTTGAGCGTTTTACTGAAGTGTTCCAAGAATGCGACCTCGTCGCAACGCCGGTTTCTCCGGGCGCAGCCTTTGAATTTGGCGCAAAGAAAGATCCTTTACAGATGTATCTCGAAGACATTTACACGATTCCAATTAATCTCGCCGGACTCCCCGCAATTAGCGTGCCTAACGGCTTCACAAAAGAAAAACTACCGATCGGCCTGCAGCTTATCGGCCCGCAAAAATGCGATGCGCGCGTCATTGCCGCTGCCGATGCTTTTGCAAAAGCAAGCGGGCAATCCCCTCAACTGCCCGAGATCGCAACACAGGAGTAAGTGCATGCCAAAAGATTGGGAAACAGTCATCGGACTAGAAATTCACGCGGAGCTCAATACAAAATCTAAGCTCTTCAGTTCCGCTCGCAATCGCTTTGGCGATGAACCCAATACTAACATAACAGAAGTGTGCACAGGCCAGCCCGGAGCGCTTCCCGTGTTGAACAAAGAAGCTGTCAAAAAAGCAGTGCAATTTGGGTGCGCCATCAATGCTACGATTGCCAAATTCAGTAAATTTGACCGGAAATCATACTTCTATCCCGATAGTCCTCGAAATTTTCAAATCACTCAATTCGATGAACCTATTGTTCTAGGAGGATCTATCATCGCCGAAGTCGATGGTGAAGAAAAAGAGTTTGCTGTCAACCGCGTGCACCTCGAGGACGATGCCGGCATGCTCAAACACTTCTCAAACTTTGCTGGCGTCGACTACAACCGCGCCGGCGTACCGCTCATCGAGATCGTCTCCGAGCCATGTATCCACACCCCTAAAGAGGCTGTTGCCTACGCCACAATGGTGCGCGCCATTCTTCAGTACCTCGACGCATGTGACTGCAACATGGAAGAGGGCTCCCTCCGTTTTGATGCTAACGTCTCCGTCCGTAAAAAAGGGGAAACCACCTTACGCAACAAAACCGAAATCAAAAACATGAACTCTTTCAACTATATGGAGATCGCGCTTTACGCAGAGATTGAAAGACAGATCAGCGAATACCTCAAGCACCCTGATCTCCACCCTGATGAAGTGATCAAACAATCGACATATCGTTGGGATCCTGCGGAACGTCGCGCTGTGCTGATGCGCACAAAAGAGCAAGCTGATGACTACCGCTACTTCCCGGAACCGGACCTCGTACCCATCGTCCTAACGGATGCCTACATCGATAAAATCAAAGAGAGCCTCCCCGAACTACCCCTGCAACGGGAACGGCGCTACATTCGCGACCTTGCCCTCTCACCAGGCAGCGCTTTTGTCCTGGCGAGTGACAAACCCACCGCCGACTACTTTGAACAAGCCCTAAAAGTGTGGCCGAACGCTCGCAACGTTTGTAACTGGATCATAGGTGAGTTCGCCGGCCGTTTTAGTGACACCGGTAAATCACTTCTAACTTCAGGCATCACGGCTGAAAACATCGGCCATCTCGTCGAAATGATTGAGAAGGGCACCATCACAGGACGCATCGCCAAAGCCGTTGCCGATGACATGGTGGCCAATCCGGAAAAAGATTGTCGCCAAATTGTCAAGGACAACCCTGACTACCAGCCCTTAAGCGACACCAAAGAGATCGAAATCCTCGTCGACAAAGTGCTTGCAGAACATCCCCAATCTATTGCTGATTACAAAGCCGGTAAAGACAAAGCCTTTAGCTTCCTTGTCGGCCAGATTATGAAACTCACCCGAGGCAAAGCATCGCCCCAAGTGGTTAATGAACTTCTAAAAAGTAAGATGAAGTAACCTCACGGCTTCTGATTCACCGTTTTCAATTTTGGCAATGTTACTAGCATCTGTATAATGGTAGAGACGTTCACAAAGCAAAAGTATTTTTCTTTGTCTTCTATTTCAATTATTGATGTAGCTCTATCTTGATCAGAGTCTCTACCTCTGATTTTTGCATTCTTTGCCGGAGGAATTTTGCCCCAAAAGAAATTAAAGGGAATCGTAGTTCTTAAATACTAAACAACAAAAAAGACTCACATATCTTGACATAATATCAATTTAGATTTATCAG
>JAJFMB010000015.1 GCA_021772355.1 Chlamydiota bacterium
CACGCCGCATGCAAGCCAACCCCTCCGGCAATTCCTACGTCACTCAAAGATACAACACCAACACCCACAAATCATGCCCCCATCTCAAGCAAGCCAACTCCTCCGGCAACTCCTAGGCCACCCAAAGATACAACACCGACACCCACAAATCATACCCCCATTGCAAGCAAGCCAACCCTTCCGGCAATTCCTACGTCACTCAAAGATACAACACCGACACCCACAAATCATGCCCCCATCTCAAGCAAGCCAACCCTTCCGGCAGTTCCCAAGTATAGAATGCCGACACCCCCATGGACAAATCACAACAACGTAGTCATCAATAACAAAAAGGTTCCTATTCTAGGAAGTACCAAGCCTGCCGGATTACGACAAATTGGAAATTCATGCTATATCGCCTCAGCACTTCAATCACTTCTGGCTTCTGCATCATTTCGCGCTTTGATCGCAAAAGATCTGGTCAAGAAAGACGGGGAAACCGAGGAACACTTCCAAGAAAGACAAAATGTACATGCCGCTTTAAAAGCTCTCGTCATGTCTATGAAAACCCCTGCTTCAAATCAAAACAAAGTACAAGATCTCTTTTATGAATTTAGAAGAGTTGTGTTCGAAAATAAAACCCTCCACCCGGAACTTAGCCTCTACGGAGAGTATGAAGTTGTAGGGAAAAAAGCCTATTTTTATAAATCATCACCTCAAGAACAGAATGATCTGCATCAGCTTATTCAGGATAAATTAACTAAAAAGCAACAAGTGTACGACACTGGCGCTCGCATTCAATACTCATATGAAGATGTTAAAGAGGTACTAAAAGAATTAAAAATTTCAGAAACAGATCAGCGTCTAAAGGGAATACTTCTCCTAGAAGATCACCGTGTTTACCAAGCCGATAAGAAGAAACACACTTCTCCTCTAATTATGCAGAATGACGCTGCAGAACTAACAATGCTTTTGTTAGAGGTTTTGGATTTTCACATTGATCATCTAGAGGTTTGGCAAGGAAATGAGGGTACCACCTCCTCTGGCCAAGTTGAGTCGCAGGAAATGATTGATATTAGTGGGGTAAGTGATAGTTCCTCTTTGCAAGAGCTTATTGAACAACGTTTTAGATTAAGAGACGCCGACCCTGATCAAGAAATTGAAGTAGAGGTCGACGGCGACATAAAGCGAGTAAAGAAAGTAAAAGAACAGTGTCGTATCACCAACGATCCTGAATTTTTAGTGCTAAGACTGAAAAGATTTGAATATGATCTCATCCATGATTGTGCCAAAAAAGTTAGCGATCCCGTCGCACTCCCCAATAATTTTGAACTTGATTTCTCCAGCGCCTTCGATTCCATTGGAGAACATAAATACAAGATTGTCAGCATTGTGAAACACGCAGGAAAAACTCCTAAAGGGGGTCACTATATCGCCAATACGCTCTATAACGATCAGTGGTACAACTATAATGACGGCACCATCAGTAAAACTGATTCAACTATGACTAAAGACAATCAAGAGTTCCAAAACGTCATTTTTATACTAGAGAAAGTTCGGTCGGAGTCACTCCCAACATGCGAGAGAGCTCATCAGCTTTCCCGTTAGCATCTAGTAGATCAACTCGCGTAAGAGTGCGTCCGTTGTTCTCGGATTTGCTGATGCGAAGATGATGATCGGCCTGTTTGGCTACTTGAGGGAAATGGGTGATACAAAGCACTTGGTGATTGCTCGAGATATCTTTAAGCTTTTCTCCCACAACCACAGCTGTTTCACCACCAATATTAGCATCGATCTCATCAAAAAGCAGCGTAGGCACTCCTTCTTTACCACCTAAAAGCGTTTGCAAGGCAAGCATCACACGGGAAAGCTCCCCTCCACTTGCACACTCCTTAACAGGAACGATATGCTCACCGACATTGGGGGCCATCAGAAATTCTATGTGATTATCACCACGATCGTGTGGTTGAGTAGCAATTTCAAAATGAACTTTTGGCATATTAAGCTGCCTAAGTTGTTTCATTAATGCCTTTTCCAACAAAGAAGCACTTTTCTTCCGCTTTTCCGTTAACTCTAGCGCTTTTTGCGCATTTTCTGTGGCTAAATGTTGTAACTCTTGCTCCAGCTCTTCAATTCTTGTTTCGGCATTTTCAAGTTCTTCAATTTTTTTATAAAGTTGTGCTTGATAGCACTCAATGTCTCCATACTTACGTTTAAGACGGTTAATAAGTGTCAATCTGTCATTAATCTCTTCTAAACGTACAGGATCAAAGGCATGTTTTTCTTGATGAGTTTCCAAAGAGAAGGATACGTCTTGCAGTTCAATAAGAGCGCTTTGGAATGTTTCTTTGACACTTTCTAAAGAAGGATCAAGACGTACAGCTTCTTCAAAAGATCGCAAGGTATGGTTGAGTTTTTGTAAAACTCCTGCATCTCCGGACGAGAGGTTCTTCGTGATGGTAAAGAGCGAGCCTGCTATTTCCTCGGCGTTGATAAGGCGCGTATATTCAGCAAAGAGCTCATCATCTTCCCCTTTTTGAACATTAGCTTGCTCAATCTCCTCTAACTCATGAGTGGAACGCTCAAGTTCGCGAATCCGTTGCGACTCGCTATTCTTGAGAACATCAATATCCTTACTGAGATCTCGTTCTCGTTTCCACCTCTTTTGCATCTCTTGCACAAGCTCTAGATGACCACCAAAAAGGTCTACAGCATAACGTTGAAAGGTTGAGCAAAGCAGTTGCATATTGGCATGCTGACCAATCACTCCTAAAAGATGTTCGCCCATTTTTTTCAAAAACGCATTTGTTACTTGATGTTGATTCACAAAGGAGCGACTCTTTCCTGAACTCGTAAGCTCACGACGAAGGATAATCTCATCACCCTCGCAAGCGATGCCGGCTTCATTAAGCAGTGCTTTGACCTCTTCAAGCGCATCTACGATAAAAACAGCTTCGACACAACCTTGATCACACCCTTTTCGCAAAAGTGTGGAGTCAGCTCTTTGCCCAATGATCAAATTCAATGCAGATAGAATGGCAGACTTGCCGGAGCCGGTCTCTCCGGAGATGATATTAAGTCCTTTTCCAAAAGGAATCGTCACTGTATCAATCAGAATGAGATTGCGAATAAGAAGGCGATTAATCATAGGCTTGTATTAAAAGCTGCTTTAGTTTTCCCCCGCTCGTCTCAACTAACACACCATCGGGAAATAACGTCGGAACAGAATAGACAAGATTGTCATCTGCCGTATATTCAATTGGTTGAATCACAATTTCCGGCTTGTTATCGAAGCGATAAACGATAATTTTTTGAGGATTTAACGAATGATTCGAAGAGGGTTTTTGTTTCTCAGAACGGGACTGATTGATCATTTCTATTAGACTGTTTTGCTGTTCGAAGTTAAGCGTATAGAGCACCTTATCATTTTCCACAGCAGAACCTCGTACATCTCCAACAGGAATCCACGTCTTGCCTTGAGGGGATGAAAGCAAAGGGTAGGAATTCAGAACAAAGAGTGCGACTACACAGACAACACCTACAAAAGTCAAAAGGGCTAAAGAAAAATTACTCATCTCGTCTTTGAAAAGGTTTTCTCATCGGAAACTTTGATTGTGAAGCGTTACCCACTATTGCGTCAAGCGTTTTAAAATGAGTCTTCGCAACCTGATCTAAGGCTTCTTTGCCGTATTTAATAATGAAATCTTTTCCAAATTGCACCACCTTCGATGAGGCTCCCTTAGGGAACTGACACACAAACTCCTCTCCCATTTGATCTAGACCTTCAATAAAGGTCAGGCGAGCTAAAATTGATGCGGCGGCAACAACTATATCCTCTTCACCACGATGCCGCTGAGTCATATGCACTTCCATTTGCTTTCGCTTTAATGCCGTTTCCACAACATGCTCTGCTGCAAACTGATCAATAATGACCTCATTGCAATGTGTTTTTTCAACGAGTTTTTCAATTGCAGTGGCGTGACCCCACGCAAGCAAATGGTTGAGATTTTTAAACTGACGATGAAGTTCGTTATACTTATGAGGGTTGATTTTTACAATGTGATGCGCATATCTTGCTCTAATTGCCTTACCCACATCCCTTATTTCGGCATCTTTCATTGCTTTCGAGTCTCTAACGCCAAGCTCGCGCAGCCCGGAAATGCCCTCACCTTCTGCAAATACACCAGCGACGCAAAGGGGACCAAAAAAATCTCCCTTCCCAGATTCATCAATTCCAATACGCGCAGAGGTGTCAATATTGAGATCACCATAGGAATAGGAAAAATCCTGCAAGATCTGCGGCTCTAAATAATACTCAATAAAAGTATCTTTATCCTTCCCCTGTACGGTCAGCTTTCCCGACTCATACAAAGCGCACGAGACCCCTTGCTTTTTCGCCATAAAAACGGTGTACTGCGGCTTTGAAATTTCAAATCCTTGGTTTTTCAGATCCGCAATCATGCGATCTGCCAAGGAGATATCCACATTTGCCACAAAAGTTTTCGGACGATCTTTTCGAGAATTTTTTGCCACACCATGCTCCTTTGATCCAAGAATCGTACACAAAATGGGCTTTGTTGAAAAAGTATTTCCTTTGGAGATTTTGAGTTAAACCCGTGATTGTGACCTAATCTGCGGCCAAGCGGTACAGAGGGAGGTTAGATTTTGAAAATTTTGACGAGAAGCATGTCAGTAGACATGTTGGAGGAGAAATTTATCGAAAGATGACCTTCATCTGTAGATGTTTGGCATCAGATTAGGTCACAATCACGGGTTAAAATACACAAATTTGAATGATTGTCGTTTGCAGTAAGGCTTTGTTGAAAAAGTATTTCCTTTGGAGAATTGAATGATTGTTGCTCTTAGGAACTGCTCTCTAGGAAACACCTCTATCAAAGCTATATTGACATGATAATGAGAATTGGCGTTTAATATAGGGAGTTTGAAAAATATGAGCGAGTAAAAAAAATATTATGGTTAAAGATGAGTTAAAGAAAATTGGTACAATACTCAAGCAGAAGCGGGAAGAGTTGGGCATGTCTCTAAGAGAAATTGAGAACGCCACTTCAATCCGCATGAACTACTTGGGTGCCATTGAAGAAGGAGATATGGGTAAACTGATCTCTCCTGTCTATGCTCAAGGGTTTATCAAACAATACGGTTTATTTCTCGGTTTGGATGCCGACGCTCTTATTAAAGAACACCCGGACTTCTTCTCTCGCCAAGGGCGATTTCAGAAACAAGAATTTTCTTATGGTATCGGAACATTAGAAGCTCGTAACAATCCCGGTTCAAGTGTGAAATGGCTACCAAATGCTATATGGGTTGGCGCTTTTTTCATCGTATTGCTTACTGCTTGGGCCTTTGCTCGGTATCTAGAGGTAATTTAATGACGAAAAATGAGCCACCGAAACACTGGCTTCATTTTTTCTGTTGCGGACTATGCATGGGAACCGCCGATATCATCCCAGGAATTTCCGGTGGAACTGTTGCCTTTATTATGGGTATTTATGAAGAGTTCCTCTCAAGTATCAAAAGTATAAACAGCCAAACTTTTTCTTATTTACTGCAGCTTAAATTCCAGAAATTTAGCAGTGAAGTCAAATGGAAAATCCTTGTCTCTGTTCTTCTCGGTATGGGAATTGCATTATTATCATTAGCCCCTCTCATCAACATTGTCCTCAATCATGAGATTTACAGAGCCTACCTCTATGCCGGGTTTTTCGGTCTGATTTTAGCCTCAATCATTTTTTGTGCACGACATGTAGAAACATGGTCTAGCTGGGAAATCACCGCGCTTGTGATAGGGGCCATCATCGCCTTTGGGCTCACACAACAACCTTCAAAACCCGTATCCGGCCCCTATCATGTTCAAATTGCTCCGCAGTTTTTAGATCGCGAAGTCATTCACAATGTCGATCAAGAACAGATGCTTTTACAGGGAGTTAGTGCAAACGAGATTGGCGCCATGCTCTCTAAACAGCTAATTGCTCCAACGACTATGGTCTACAACTCTCTTACAGAGGATTATCTTGCTGCAGAGCAAATCGAACATTTCCATAGTGAAGGGAGACTCGATGTATGGCTAATAATTTGTGGCGTAATTGCCATCAGTGCCATGCTTCTTCCCGGCATTTCCGGCAGCTATCTACTTCATTTGCTTGGTGCTTACGGCATCGTCATTGGCGCTTTAGCCGATTTAGGCACAGGCTTTAAAGAACTTGTCCTAAACCAAGAAGCTGTCAACATTTTAATGAACGTTCTTTTAGGTATTCTGATTGGAGCCATTGCTTTCTCAAGAGTTATCAGCTGGTGCTTAAACACCTACCGAACCATCACATTAGCCTTGCTGATCGGTTTTATGGCTGGAACCCTACGAACTCTGTGGCCTTTTTGGTCTTACCACTACATGCTTAACCCCACCAGATGTGATAAAGGTTCAGTTCTTAAGTGTGTGGATCCCCTGATACCCACTGTCTCAAACAGCCATTTCTGGATTGCTCTAGCGTGTGCCGTTGGATGTTTTATTCTGGTACTCGGCTTAGAAATGATCGGAAAGCACAAAAAATCTCGTACAACTGAATAAAATTCTTTTGTAAACACGACTAAAAGTTTAAGAATAGAAAACCTGGTGGAGCACTAAACCATGTGGTGGAGCTGTTACGCCACTACATTTTCTATCTTTGCTTTTAAGCATCTCTTCAATTTTAGTTAGGGCAATCTTCCCTTTCCCGACGTCGACGAGCGTTCCAACTAAAGTTCGAACCATTTGATAAAAGAATGATTTCCCACGCACTTTGATGAGGAGTCGGTCAGTCTCCTCTTGAAGAATTTGTATGCACTCTACTTCTCGGATGCAATCCGCGTAATCAGCCTGTTTGTGATTGAGGCATAAGGATGAGTAGTCGTGCTTGCCCATCAACAAGTTGGCTGCTTTTTGCATGCTTTCAATATCGAGAACAGAACAGGGATGATGCCAGGAAGTAAAACGGTGATGAGGAAGCTGGGTAGTGCCGTAGCAGATCGAGTAGTGATACTCTTTTCCCACGCAATCTAAGGTCGGATGGTAATTATGTTCCATCTCTTCCATGTTTCTTACAGAAATAGAACCTGGCAAAAGTCGGTTAACACTTAAAAGAAACTGCCCTGGATTCTGTAGCTTCTCAGGAATAAAAAAGTTCACGACCTGCCCAACCGCATGTACTCCTCTATCAGTTCTACTGGCAGCTTGCAAAACGACAGAGTTTTGCAAAACGAGTTCTAATACTTCTTGCAACGTTTTTTCAACGCTTGGGCCCATGGCGGTTTTTTGCCACCCGAAAAATTCACCGCCATCGTAGGCGATTGTGAGTTTGATATTATGCAGTTTGTGAGTACACATAAAGATATGAGGTAATGCCATCCATAAAGCGCTGAATTGCCAAAAGAATAAGAATCATGCCCATTAGCTTTTCACAAGCCATAAGTCCATTTTCGCCCATAAGTTTCTTTAGCTGTGCTCCAAAAAGAAGAATTGCCAAAGAAGCAAGCCAGGCGATCATAATGGCTCCTAGCATAATAGACTGACTTGGCTGCAGATGTGCAAAAAGCATTACAGTGGCAAGCGTTGCCGGGCCTGCAATTAACGGAATAGCCAAGGGAATGATATAGGGCTCAACTTGAGGAAGACGAGTGCGCATATTGCTCATTCCGGGGAAAATTATTGTCAGGGCAATTAAAAATAAGATCACTCCCGAAGAGAGACGCACTGTCGTCTCTGTGAGCTGCAAAAATGCGAAGAAAAACTCTCCAAAAAAACTAAACACCAGCATCGTCACTAAGACAAACAACATCTCTCGTAAAATAATTAAATGCCTTTGCCTTGATTCGTACTTATCCAGAACTTTTAAAAATGTCGAAACATTTCCCACGGGATCCATAGTAAAAAATAAAATTAGAGATATCGTAAATAAACTCATGTCGTAACCGTTTGTTGATAGAGGTATACTCCCTTGACGATCATTTCTATGGACATCATGATCAGAACCATTCCCATCAGCTGCTCTAAAGCGAGCATTCCCCTACGCTTTAAGATCTTTTGCAGGTAAGGTGCCATCATAAGAACGAGTGCAACGCCTACCCATGCGATTAAAATAGAAATAAAAATTGCCATATTGCTGTCTGTTTGACTGGCCTTTAACATAATGATTGTCAAAAGACCGGGTCCTGAAAGAAGCGGTGTGGCAATCGGCACAATAAAGGGCTCCTTCTTCAGGTGTTGTTCCTGCATCGATTGCTGCGAAGGAAAAACCATTCCTATTGCTGTCAACAGCAGCAGTATGCCTCCGGTCAAGTTAGTCGTATAGTTTCTGACATTCAACAATTTCATAAAAAAAAGCTCACCAAAAAATTGAAAGAAAATGGCGATCATAAGAGCTATAATCACCTCGCGCAGCAAAATACGCCTTTGGTGAGCAAAGTCGAACTCCTTCACCATCGATAATATGGCCGGAGCATTGCCAATGGGATTGGTGACTAAAAAAAAGATAACTACTGTTGAGACAATATTCATGTGATAATCTTAAGGAACTATTCTATTATACTACCCTCTCTAACTTTTTTTCACAACCAAGTCTATTTTTGATAGACAGAATATGGAAACTGTGAGAAATTTTATAAAATTCATTTTAAAGAACTTGTTTTGAGAAGGCGATAAGTTAGAAGAGCATGTATCCAAAAACTGAACTTGAAACACCATGTTTGGTGCTCGACAGAAAAAAGCTAGTGAACAATCTCGCTACCATGCAAACAAGAGCTGCTCCTAAGCAGGTAAGACCTCATGTTAAAACGCATAAGTGCTCAACATTGGCTAAGCTGCAGATCGAAGCGGGATGTATAGGCATTAGCGCCGCAAAAATCTCGGAAGCAGAAGTGCTCGTTGAGCAAAAGATTTCGGGAGTGCTCATCACCTCTCCTGTGGTCGCAACGAACAAAATTGCAAGAGTGATGACAATTTTACAAAAAGATCCCTCTCTTACCCTTGTCGTTGATTCCCGTGATAATGTCCGTGAACTCAATGATGCTGCAAAAAGAGCGGGAAAGACTCTGAATGTGTTAGTGGACATTGATCCGGGAGTGAATAGAACCGGTGTCAGCTATTCTGATGCCGTTCCGTTTGCTGCATTTGTTCATAATTGCTCTCATTTACGTCTTCAAGGGATCCAGTGCTATGCAGGAAATCTACAACACATAACAAAACACGGCGAACGAAGAGAAAAGACTCTAACGGCCATGCAGCTGGCCGCTGAACAATTTCGAGCCTTTCACGAGAATCGCCTCCCCTGTCATATTCTCACAGGTTCCGGAACGGGAACTTATGAAGACGACGTGGAGATTGCCGAAGTGACTGAAGTGCAGCCTGGATCCTACACGGTGATGGACATGGAATACAACAACATCGAGGCCGAATACCACTATCTAAATGCTTTGACACTTCTGACAACAGTCATCAGCACTAACCACGCCTCGCACGTTACGGTAGATGCAGGAACAAAGGCGCTCTATCTGGATCAACATACTAACCCCAAAATCACCTCGCATCCCAATTTAAATTACACATGGGGTGGATTTGGAGATGAGCATGGGAAAATAACTACTGAAAAAAATGGCTCTCTGCCCTCTGTGAAAACAGTTCTCGAATTGATAGTTCCTCACTGCGATCCGACCATCAACCTCTACGACCAATTCTATATCACAGAAGATGATCAAGTCGTAGACACCTGGCCTATTGATATGCGTGGTAAATCCCAATAGAGTTCCATTAGAGTGAAATCATGAAGCACAATATAGCATTTACTACAGATGAGCGCGGATCCCACGGAGCGCTTAATATCGTGTGGGTAACGGATTTGCATTTGGATGCGGCAAACCACATACGGCAACAAGCCTTTTTGGATTTAATCGCCACCCATCAACCTCATGTGCTATTAATCGGCGGTGATATAGCAAACGGGCGGGAGTCGATCATTCACCTTGAGCGGCTAGCTCATCATTTTCAGATTCCTTGTTTCTTTGTTCTAGGAAACCACGATTATTATTATGAATCGATTCAGCAAATTAGAGAAAAAGCACGGGAACTTTGTAAGAAATATGAACACCTGAACTATTTAACGCATTGCGGTGTGACGCCCTTATCAAAGCACACAGCCCTGATCGGTCATGATGGATGGTCAGATGGACGTGCAGGCGACTTCTTGGGATCTGATGTTATGCTAAATGACTATTTATTGATTCAGGAGTTAAAAGGACTTAAACCAAAAGAACGCCTTGAAGTGCTAAATCGTCTTGGAGATGAAGCGGCGGAACATATCTTAAAAACTCTGAAAGAAGCGTTTCAAACGTTTGATCATGCGATATTATTGCTCCACACCCCTCCCTTTCGAAAGGCCTGTTACTACGGCGCACACCCTTCAGATGATAACTGGAGTCCCCATTTCGTCTGCCAAGCTGTAGGCGATGCCATCCTCAAAGAGATGACAAACTACCCCGATCACCAACTCCTCGTTCTTTGCGGACACACTCACACAGGAATCGACGTCAATATTTTGCCAAACCTTAGAGTCCTTGCCGGTGAAAGCGTACTTGGGACCCCTTCGGTTCAAGGTATTATTTATGTTAATTGAATCAGTTGTTCTGTCCGAGATTTCGTAGGCTGAAGCCTTTCGATAGCTTCCACCACTTCTTCACGACGCGCGAGACCGCTAAAACGAACAAATCCTTCACCCCCCGGGCCAAAACCTGAACCGGGTGTCGTGATGATCTGTTTATTTTCTAAGATTTCTTCGAACACATCCCACGACTTACGTCCGGGAAAAGCTGCCCAAATATACGGAGCGCTACTGCCGCCATAGGTAGAGATGCCAAGATCTTCTAGAGCCTCTTTGATGATACGGGTGTTCTCAAGATAATAATCAATGACTTGTTCAATCTGCTGCAACCCCATTTCGTCAAGAATGGCAATGCCGCCCTGTTGGGCGATATTGGAAGCGTTATTAAAAAAGGTGGAGTGGATGCGATGCCAATCTGTTCTGACAGGAGTGCCATCATCATACAGTAGATCATCGGGAACAATACTCCAACCGAGGCGCACTCCGGTAAAACCGGCCATTTTGGAAAAAGAACCAACCTCTATCGCAACTTCGTTTGCGCCCGGGATCTCATAGATAGAACGAGGAAGATTCGGATCGCGGATATAGGGGGCGTAGGCAGAATCAAATATGATGATGGAACGATTTTTTTTAGCAAACGAGACAAGTTGCGTCAGCTGTTTTCTAGTTGCCACAGTACCTGTGGGATTGTTAGGTGAGCAAAAGTAGATAAGATCGGTCCTTGGCACCTCTTGAAGTTGAGGAAAAAACCCGTTTTCGGGAGTACTCAGCATATAAGTGATCCCACTATACTGATGTAGCTTGGTGTCGTAGCTTCTAGTCTGTCCCATGATAACGCTCGTATCGACATAGACGGGATAAGAGGGATCTTGAACGGCAATTGTCACATCGCGACCGAAGAGAACTTGCAAACGACCAACTTCGCTTTTTGCTCCGTCGTTGATAAAAATTTCATGTGGCCGGATACAATTATGATAGAGCTTATGCGCGATTTTTTCTCTTAAAAGCAACTCCCCTTGCTCCGGCCCATACCCGGAATACCCTTTTGTTGTACCAAGTGCTAGCGCGCTTTGTGCAAGTCTTTCGGCAACATGAGGAACTAAGGGCTGCGTTGTGTCACCGACTCCAAGACTGATAATTTTAGCTTCGGGATTACGTTTAAGCAAAGCTTGTTTA
>JAJFMB010000141.1 GCA_021772355.1 Chlamydiota bacterium
TCGGAGGTTCGAATCCTCTCACCCAGATACTTTCAAGTTAACAATTTACAACAATGGTTTTACAGGGAAAATTACAAAGTCAACTCACCAGGCTTTGGGTTCAGTTCTACCTCTAATTGTTTCACTCCTTTTTCTTCTGAAGGCAAGTCTTCAGGCATGGTCCCTCCTAATTCTTTAATGGTTTGGCGAACTTTTTTACCAACCTCCAAGTGCGTTTGGTTCGCGTTTCTTTTTCCTTTTATTTCTTCTCGCCGAAGTTTTTCTTCGGTTTGTGTTGCACGGAAAAGGTTTGCCGCAAGCTCTGTACTTCCCATGTGGTCCAGAATTTTTTGACTCTTTTTTAAACCCTTGTGCTGATGGATTTTCTTAGCATCCACCCCTCCATATAGACCTTTATATCCATGGTTTTGGAATATGGCAAAATCAAGAGTAGTTTCTACACCAGCATACTGGGCTGTTTCAACTAACTGCTTATTATGCTCACCGAGTTCCTGCCTAAGTAGAACCCGTTTTTCTCCTTCACGCAGCTTCTGAAAAACAGCCCCTTCGATAAGCTCCTGTTTGCGGGTTTGAACAGCAAAATACGTTTGACCATTCGCAACCACAGGCTTTGTCGGATCACCATTTTGAACAATTAAGTAACATGCATAACGAGAAAGTCTTACGTCGGCCACTCGCCTTGTTGCCCCCTTACCTATTGTGATCATATCGTGGACATCCACGAAATGATCGACAATACTGTGTCCGCTATTTTTACAAGCTTCTTTTGCTTTTGAAATAACGGGGAGAAAATTTCGATATTCATAATACTCAAGAGCCTTTGATAAAGCACGAGCACTCCAAAATTCGCGTTCGTCATCTTTTTGACGTAAGGATTCAAACGTTTGATGGTGTTTTTCCTCTACTAACATGTTGGCCATAGTATAGTCTCCCGAAGTTATTTGCCTAAGCCCGCGTGGGTTTTCCTAACACACAAAAATCGGGCAAGATATTACTTCAATACATGAAACGCAGCAACGGAAAGGTTTTTTTTCAGGTTTTTTTGGTGTTCATAAGTGGGGGGTAATCTGTTGACAAAAGTGATCACAAAATTGTGCATAGATTTATTCTGTGCATAAGTGCGAAGTTAACGACAGGCTATTGAGAAGTCATCAACAGGTTTTTTTCCTAGGTGAGACAGCTAAGGTATGAACAATTCCACAGAGACTAAAGAAGAAGAAGAAATACATATATAAATATAAGAATATTCACTCATGTGTAATTGTGGATGATACTTTTCAAGTTGTGTTTTGGCATAAATGCTCTTTACAATTTTCCATCGATGAAGTTACAAATATCGTATGAATCAATTTTATCCCAGCTACTTTTTTTCTCTAGAGAATTTTTCTCACAAAGCTTTATTTGAAGGGTGCACCTGCGTTTGGGAGGCGTTGCCAAAGATTGAAACGTATTTACACTCTCTTCCTCTCGGGAAGATTGAGGGTGATGTGTCGGATAAGTCTTATCTTGTTAATCCCGAGTTGATTACGATTGGAAAAGGGTCTGTTGTTGAGCCTGGTGCGTACATCAAAGGGCCGTGTGTTCTTGGGGAAAATTGTGTTGTCAGGCATGGCGCTTATTTGCGCGGGAATGTCTTGGCTGGTGACGGATGCGTGATCGGACATGACACGGAAGTTAAGAATTCTGTTTTTTTTAACGGTGCTCAAGCGGCGCATTTTGCTTACGTCGGCGACTCGTTGCTGGGGGAAAACTGCAACCTTGGAGCCGGAACAAAACTTGCCAACCTTAAGTTGGATCATCAACAAATTTCTATTAGAACTTCGGAGGGAGAAGTTGAAACCGGGCTGCGTAAATTCGGAGCCATTATTGGCGATGGTGCTCAAACAGGCTGTAATTCGGTTACAAATCCCGGTACGCTTTTAGGAAAGAGGGTGAGGTGTTACGCTTGTATGAATGTCGGGGGATTTGTGCCATCTAATCATATCGTAAAAAACGACACTAAGCGCGTTACTGTAGAAATTAGGTAGTGCGGAATCGATACTTTTTTGTATAATATTCCATTTAAACATCGTATGAAAAGGTTATTATGACGATTAAAGATTTTTTTTCAAAGCAGCCCCCTCCATCGACCACACTTACGGATGCTTTGGTCCACTACAAAAGCCTGACCGAAGAAAAAATACGAAGCTATATCCCCTCTATGGGAGAAAAAACAGTATTAAGAGAGGCGTGTGAATACTCTCTTTTAAACGGTGGCAAGCGTTTTAGACCTGCACTGGTACATATGGTTGCCAAGGCCTTGGGCAACGCGGCAGACGTTTCATATGCTGCATTGGCGATAGAGTTTTTTCATACCGCATCTTTGGTTGCAGATGACATGCCGTGCATGGATAACGAAGAGTACCGTCGTAACAAGCCAACAGTTCACAAAGTTTACGGAGAGTCAACCGCCCTTTTGGTAACATACGCCCTGATTTCTTCTGCCTACGAGTGTTTAGCAAAGTGCGGACAGGTTTTAGCGAAATCTAAGCTCCCTATTGCAGAAAACAGCGACCAGGTCACATTATGCGCCCTTGCCAACGCAACGCGTAACACGGGCTTAAATGGGGCTACTGGAGGGCAATTCATTGACCTTAACCCACCCAACATGTCGATAGGGACTCTAAAAGATGTTATGGATAAAAAAACCGTTTCTCTTTTTGATATTGCCTTTACGTTTGGCTGGCTCTTTGGCGGCGGCGATATCAAGAAACTTGATCAAGTTAAAAAAGCGGCCGCACATTTTGGGATGGCGTTTCAAATTGCCGATGATATCGGTGATATGGCACAAGACACTGAAAATGAATGCAAAGTTAATTTTGCCACAGCGCTTGGACTGGAAAAAGCGGTTCAAATCTTTCACGAAGAGATTGAAGCTTTCGAAAAGTCGCTTAAAGAACTAAAGATTGACTCACCAGATCTTATGGAGCTTTCCACGTATCTCAATAAACAAGTTCACGCTACGCTTTAGGGCGTTCGTAATTTTTAAGAGTTATGGCGTTGGCTGCCCGGTTTACGCGCCGAACTGAGCGATTTGTGAGAAAATTAACCCATTGATCCGGGAGAGTGTGCATCAAAAGTTCATGTAACCAAATGACAACCCTGTTCTTATTTTCAGAAGTCATATTTCTTGCAAAGGTCCGACCGAGCTTTTGATTTTTTGCTACATAACGGCGCATGAGCGCTTCATATTGAGAAAAAGCGTTGGTATAGTTGCCGGAGGTGGCGGCTAATTCTCCGGCGAGAACGTAGGCGCCTATTAACGCTAAACTTGTTCCCTGTCCTGAAACGGGTGATGCGCAGTAACCGGCATCTCCAACCAAAGTAACGCGACCGCTAGACCAGTGATCCATGCAGATTTGTGAGACAGAATCAAAGTAGAAGTCGGGAGCGCCTTCCATAGCATCGAGTAATCGAGGCACCTCCCAATCAATATCAGCATAAACATTTCTTAGTTGTTCTTGCTGTTGTTTTATGTCTCGAGAATTGATCTGTAAAGGCTTAGAGTTGAATAGAAAGGCAGCTTTTGCGTTGGCGCCTATTCCGGTGCTATACAGGTTAACAAGTTTTCCTGGTTCAGTACACTCCACTTCCCACCGATTTAAGTTGAGGCTGTTTGGAACGGTGAATATAGAGATATACATACCAAGCTCGTGGGCAAACTTTGATTCTTTGCCAAAAACTTGGTTCCTAATGTTTGAATGCAGTCCATCTGCTCCCACGACCAGGTCAAATGTGCGTGAGGCATTTTTATCAAAGTCGACGTAAACACCATTTGTGTTTTGAGAAATCTTTTGAACCGAGTCGTCAAAAAGGATTTCCACTCCTGTTGCGAGATCCATCAAAATTTGACAAAGATCTCCTCGTACGATTTCTAGATCTTCATTAGTGCGAAGATTAAAAGTTTCTCCGCTCATCGTGGTTATTGTTTTGCCAAACCTGTCAACGATTGTGGCGCCCAACATATCGGTGTGAGCTTCTGAAACGTGTGAGTAAATTCCCATACGTTTTATGGCGTCTAAAGCAACACCTCGAATATCGACCTTGTAACCACCCACACGTAAGGAAGGGCTTCTTTCAACAAGAGTTGGGGTAAAACCGTAACGGCGAAGCCAGTAGGCTAATGCAAGACCTGAAACACCTGCCCCTGAAATGAGAATTTTTTTGTTTTCCATAGAAAATTTAAATGGTTGCGAGGGGCGTTTCCCCTCGCAAATGAATGTTGGAGATTAAGTCGCAGCTTCTGCTAACTCTCTTTCTTTTTTTGACGAATTGATTGCTTGTTGTGCACGCTCGCGCAGCTGTTTGGTGATTTGCAATTCGATCTCTTCGAAGAGTTTTGGTTGTTTTTTCAGCTCTTCGCGAACGGCTTCTCGTCCTTGTCCGAGACGTTGTCCTTTATAGCTGAACCAGGCGCCTTTTTTGTCGATAATTTCAAACTCAACACCCATGTCGATCACAGATCCTGTGCGTGAGATTCCTTCATTAAATAAGATGTCAAATTCAGCCACTTTAAACGGGGGGGCGAGTTTGTTTTTGGCAACTTTAACCTTAACGCGATTACCCACTTCACTATTGTCCGGTCCTTTGATAGAGCCTGTACGGCGAATTTCAAGGCGCATTGAGGAGTAAAACTTTAGGGCGCGTCCACCGGTTGTTGTTTCTGGATTTCCGTACATGACACCAATTTTTTCACGGATTTGGTTGATGAAAATGGCGCATGTGTTGCTTTTGGAAAGAGCTGCAGTGAGTTTGCGCAAAGCTTGCGACATCATGCGCGCTTGCAATCCAATGAAGGAATCGCCGATTTCTCCTTCGAGTTCTGATCTTGGTACAAGAGCGGCAACAGAGTCGATAACAATGACGTCAACAGCATTAGAGCGCGCCAAAGTTTCTGCG
>JAJFMB010000142.1 GCA_021772355.1 Chlamydiota bacterium
GCTTAAAATTAAAGAAAGAAAACGGATCACAGCGGAGCAGTATATCGATGACAATATCGCTCATGAGAGCCTGACTGATGAGGACCTTTTGCTGTTGCTGGAGTAGCAAAAGAGGCTTTCTTAAATGCCTTCATTATTTGGCGAGTTGTTTTGGTTGCGCATTTCATAAGCTACGGCTTTCACGGTAGCAAGACCGTTGGAAAATCCAATGCGTCGCATAATTTGATCGGTTTCGTAGATTTCTTCTAAGAGCTCTTCATTTGCCATTTCTAACTGGATCATTTGTTTTATGAGTTCAGCTTTTTTCATATGAAGACCACCTTTGTTATTTGGTATCTTTTTTCTTAAGTATCTTAACCTTATGAGTCTTCGTTTTGCTTTTCTTTAAGCATCTCAATAGCAACACCTTTTGCTGATTTTAGGCCTTGAGGAAATCCAATGGCGATCAGGAGCTCATCAAGGTGTTCTAACTCTGATGAGAGCTGATCATTCACAAATTCGAGATAGGCTATCTTTTTTCTTAACTGAGCTTTGGTCATATCTAACCTACTTATATATAGGTGTTTCATATGCCTTATTTGGTGCAAGAGGTGTGCCAATGGATGTGCTCAAAAGTGAGCAGCCTTCTCTTAATTTCAAGGCCTTGTGAAAAACCGCCAAGCCGGCAGTTGGAGGCTAAGATACGATGGCAAGGAATAATGAGAGGGAAAGGGTTGCGACCACAAGCATTTCCAACAGCGCGGGAAGCCTTGGGATGGCCGACTTCTAAAGCAAGTTCTTGATAGGAGAGTGTTTGGCCGTAGGGGATTGTCTCTAACTTTGATAGGACTTTTTGGGTAAAGGGGGTGAAATTAGGCCATGCAAGAGGAAGGGACACTTGAGGTTGCTGCTGGTTTATGTAGGCGTTCATCCACTCATGGATAAGAAGGGAGAGTGAATGATTGTGTTGGTCACTTTGAATTTGCCAACAACAACCATCTTGACTATTCTCTTCTAGGTTGACTGCGCAAATGGCATTATTTTTAATTTGAAAAGACGCTTTAATTTTCATCTGGTGTGTAAGGATCTCACAAATGACAAAATTTTACAAAGATTATACGTGGAAAGAGGGAGCGCCCTACGGCATCCAACCTTTAGATCTGCCTGAAGAGGTGGAGAATTCTTACAAAGTTGTATCTGATCCTTACGGCAAATGGCGTAGTGTAGAACTGTATCTTTGGGGGAAATTTAATAAAATAATATACGATTCACAGTTGTTAAACTTTCGCAAACTCCATCCTTCTGAACAGATTGGCTGGGAAAGAGAATTAATCGCAGAGACAGAAGAGTCTAGTAAATATTTGATTCGCAATCAGGATGATCGCGTTGTTTTACTTGAGGAACAGTTTTTTCAAAATGGTGATTGCGTCACTTGTATGATTAGCTCTCCGCACGGCACGCTTCTCTCTGTGCACCGGATGTTTTATGAGGTAAGAGGGGATGCGTTCAATGGCGTGATCCTCTGTGATGCAAATGACCGTCCTGTGATGCAGAAAAAGTATACTGTTGATGAGTGTTCAGGCCAATTTATGGATTTATTAGAGGAGTGTTGGAATGAAAAAAAGATTGAAGTTCTGACATAAAACTATTACAATTGGACAATTGATTTCTAATTATCAATTATATACTAAGAAAGATTGATTAAAGAAAATACTTGAAATTGTAACTCTATCGAGTTATATCATAAAATGTTGATGCGTTTCCACAATCGATTGTGACTACTGAGAGGAAAGGTAAAGGAGAAAAAATGAGCTCTTTTCTACATTTGTTTAGCCCAGCTCCTCATATCGAGCTTATCAAAGACAAAGACAAGGTTGATGCTAAATACAAGTACTGGCGCGTCCGCATTTTGTATTCTATGTTTGTGGGGTACATGCTCTACTACTTCACTCGAAAAAGTTTTACGTTTGCTATTCCGGGAATGATGCATGATTTGCATCTAGATAAGGCCCAAGTAGGACTGTTAGGAAGCATTCTTTACATCACATACGGTATTAGTAAATTTGCAAGCGGCATTCTTTCTGACCGCTCTAATCCTCGCTATTTTATGGCTGCTGGATTAATTATTACTGGGGTATGTAATATTTTCTTTGGAATGTCTTCTTCTCTCGTTATGTTCGCAATATTTTGGGGTTTGAATGGGTGGTTTCAAGGTTTTGGTTGGCCCCCGTGTGCCAGACTTTTAACGCATTGGTATTCTCAATCGGAGAGAGGGTCTTGGTGGTCGACATGGAATGTTTCACACAATGTGGGGGCATTTCTTATTCCTTGGATAGTTGGGGCGGCGATTACGTTTTTTGATTGGCGTTTGGCAATGTATATACCCGGAGTCTTGTGTATTGCGGGTGGAATCTACCTTATCAACCGTTTGCGCGACACTCCGCAATCTTTAGGATTACCACCAGTTGAAGAGTACCGCGATGATTATGTCGGATCCAACTTAAAAAAAGGGGAAGTTGAGCTTGAGCTTTCAACTAAAGAGATACTAGTCGATTACGTATTGAAAAATAAGTTTATCTGGATGCTTGGCATCGCCTATTTTTTCGTCTATATCGTCAGGACGGGAGTAAATGACTGGACAATGCTTTTTCTGATCGAGACTAAAGGGTATTCTCGCATGGCCGCTAATGGATGTGTTTCTCTTTTTGAGGTGGGTGGATTTTTTGGAAGTTTATGTGCCGGGTGGTTTTCAGACTATTTTTTTAATGCTAAGCGCGGTCCTGTAAACGTGATTTTTTCTGTTGGTATGCTTATTGCCTTGGTTGGATTCTGGATGGTTCCTTCAGGTTTTCTCTATCTTGATTCTCTTAGTATGTTTGTGATTGGATTTGTGATTTTTGGTCCGCAAATGTTGATAGGGGTCGCCGCGGCAGAGCTCTCTCATAAAAAGGCAGCAGCGACATCAACAGGTTGTATTGGTTTTATGGCCTATATCGGGGCCGCATCTGCAGGCTATCCGTTGGGAATTATCACCGACCATTTTGGTTGGGAAGGCTTCTTCTTCGTTATGATCTCTTGCTGCGCACTTTCTGTCGTTATGCTGTTGCCGATGTGGAGCGTGACAGAAAATCTTCGCAAGGTACCCACTACCCTCTCTAAGGCATCGAAAGAAACAGTGGCGAGTTAATCTCTCATTTTGTTTAATGCTAACAGTCGTCACTCAATAAGTGAGGGTGTCGATGAAGTATATAGCTGAGATTTTCACCGGTCAAATCGTAAAGCCCAAGACAATTACTCCTCACATCAACTGGTTAGGTCGGTGAATGTGAAAACTAGAAGGTACGACTCTATCTATGTGGGTTCCATTACATGTTCATTCACAATACTCTATTCTAGATGCCTCCGCCTCCGTACACGATATTGCAGCACTTGCCAAAACATTTGATATGCCTGCAGTGGCGTTGACGGATCATGGCAATATGTTTGGTGCTGTTGAATTTTATAAGGCGTGTCTTCAGAACGAGGTGAAGCCGATTTTGGGATGTGATTTGTATGTTGCACCTGAAAGTCGCTTCGAAAAAAAGAAAGATGCTAGAGGTCGAACCAGCTTTCATCTTGTGTTATTAGCCAAAAACGATGAGGGGTACCACAATTTATGCAAGCTCTCTTCGATAGGCTTTATGGAAGGATTTTACTATCGTCCACGAGTAGATAAAGAGATGCTTCAAAAGCACAGTGGGGGGCTTATTTGCCTTTCCGGCTGTTTAAATGGACAAATTGCTGATTGCGCTCTTAATGGCACAAAAGAGCAGCTATTTGAGGAAATTGAGTGGCATCGCACTCTTTATGGCGAGGATTTCTATCTTGAAATTCAGAGGCATCAGATGTCTGATGATGAGATGCAAGAGGACGGAATGTTCCAAGAGTCATGGTTGCAGCAACAGTATCATGACTATATTACGAAACAAACTAAGGTCAATGAGAGCCTTCTGGAGGCCTCTAAAGAACTTAATGTTCCGCTTGTCGCGACTAATGATAGCCATTTTATCAATCGATCGGATTGGCGTGCCCACGAAATTTTATTGAATGTACAGTCGGGCGAACCTTGTGAAATTTGGGAAAATGACTCTCAAGGAAACCCTAAATTTCGCAAGCCTAATCCTAAGCGACGGACGTATGCATCACATGAAATGTATTTCAAATCTGCTGAAGCTATTAAGGAGCTGTTCTCTGATATTCCGGAAGCAGTTGAGAATACTGTTCGCGTAGCTGAAAAGTGTGAGTTAGAGCTCGATTTCAAATCGAAGCATTATCCTGTGTACCTTCCACCCCATATGGAAGGAAAGTCTGTGTCCAAGGAGGAGCAAGCTCGTGAAGTGGAGTCTTATTTATGGGAGCGGTGCAATGAGGGAATCGAGACGCGTTATACACCGACACGACTTGCAAAAGTGAAAGAAATTTTCCCGGACAAAGAGCCGTTAGATGTTGTGAAAGATCGACTTGCGTATGAAATGAGTATCATTGCTCCTAAGGGGATGTGTGACTACCTTCTCATTGTGTGGGATTTTATCCATTGGGCGAAAAGTCAGGGGATTCCTGTTGGCCCGGGAAGGGGATCGGGTGCTGGTTCTATCGTTCTCTATTTGATTGGAGTCACAGATATTGAGCCTTTACGTTTTCACCTATTCTTTGAACGTTTTATCAATCCGGAGCGCCTTTCCTATCCTGATATTGATGTCGATATTTGTATGGATAGAAGAGGTGAAGTGATCAACTACATGCTCCAAAAATATGGAAAGGAGAATGTTGCACAGATCATTACGTTTGGTACGATGAAGGCCAAAATGACCATCAAAGATGTTGGACGTGTTTTGAGTGTGCCCCTTTCTAAGGTTAATGCAATTGCAAAACTTGTTCCTGACGATCTCAACATCACCTTGGAAAAGGCGCTGGAGAAGGATCAAGATCTAAAATCATTTGTCGATCAAGATGAAGATGCCAAACGGATCATGGATATCGGTAAAAGGCTAGAAGGCTCTATACGGAATACAGGCATTCACGCTGCGGGCTTAATTGTCGCTGGCGAACCCTTGACGAACTACATCCCTATTTGTAATGCCAAAGATTCAGAGATTCCCGTAACGCAGTACTCAATGAAGCCGGTAGAGCAAGTGGGAATGCTTAAAATCGACTTTCTTGGTTTGAAGACGCTAACGGCAATCCAAACATGTGTAGATGCGATTCGTGTCGATTCGGGTGTGGAGATAGATTGGATGAATCTTCCTTTAGATGATACTGCAACTTTTGCTCTTTTGAATCAGGGCAAAACGATGGGTGTCTTCCAGTTGGAATCGAGTGGAATGCAGGATTTGGCAAGGCAATTGCATTTAGATAAATTCGAGGAAATTATCGCCGTTGTCGCTCTTTACCGTCCAGGTCCTATGGATATGATTCCTTCCTATATTAATCGTAAGCATGGACGTGAACCCATTGAATACGAACATCCTTGGATGCAAGCAATTTTATCGGAAACCTATGGAATCATGGTTTACCAGGAACAGGTCATGCAGATTGCGAGCAAATTAGCAAAGTTCTCATTGGGAGAAGGTGATGTGCTTCGGCGTGCGATGGGAAAAAAAGACATGGCGCAAATGGCCACGCAAAGGGAAAAGTTTAGTCAAGGTGCCCAAGATAATGGGATTGATAAAGAGCTGTCGATGCAGATTTTCGATAAAATGGAAAAATTTGCCGCCTATGGTTTCAATAAATCACACGCTGCTGCTTATGCTTATCTTTCTTATGTTACAGGTTTTTTGAAGGCAAACTATCCGAAAGAGTGGATGGCTGCTCTGATGACTTGTGACCGCACTGATATTTCCAAAGTCGCAAAGTTCATTCGAGAATGCCATGCGATGAAAATCGAAATTTTACCACCGAGCGTGAATGAGGCGGGTAAGCAGTTCAGTGCAACAGCTGAGGGTATCCGTTTTGCCATGTCGGGCATAAAAGGCGTTGGGGAAGGCGTTGTGGAGGCAATTCTCGAAGAGCGTAAACGCAATGGACACTTTGTCAATTTTTATCAATTTTTCCAAAGAATCGACACAAAAAAAGTTGGAAAGAAAGTGATCGAATCAATGGTTGGTGCTGGTTGCTTTGACTTTACGGGCTGGTCTCGCGATGCATTGCGCCAAAGCGTTGAGCCGATGTACGAGGCTGCAGTTAAAGAACAAGAGGAAAAATCGCTGGGTGTCATGTCTCTTTTTTCTTTAATGGGAGATCAAGAAGAGAAAAGGTACGATCAAGAGCCCAAGGTTTCTCAACCAACTCCTCAACATGAAATTCTGCTTAAAGAAAAAGAGCTTTTGGGTTTCTTTTTGACGGGACATCCCATGGACTCCTATAAGAAGATTTTGCAGCGGCTTTCTTGCGTTCCCTTAAGGCGTCTTGATGAAATGGAGCATAATGCAGTTTTTCGCACAGCAGTTTTGATCGAAACTGCTAAGGTAAGAGTAAGTGCAAAAAACAACCGAAAATTTGCCATCATCGCAGTGAGTGATGGAATGGTGCAGTACGAACTTCCCATCTGGGCGGATCTTTACGAAGAAAAAAAACATCTGATTAGTGAAAATCAACTTGTCTATGCCGTCATACAGGTGGAAAAACAGGAAGGGGAACTTCGCTTAAGTTGCCGCTGGTTAGATGATTTGACAAAAGCTAATGAGCAGATGATTGAAGCGTGCGATAAAGCCTACGATCGCGCTAAACATTTCGCAAATAAAGTGTTCCCAAAAAAAGGAAAGCAAATGTCTAAGGATGCTCCTGAGAAAGAAAAAAATACACTTCTTCATATCACTGTTGATGCTGATAGCATGCGCCTAAGCCATCTAATGGAGATTAAGAAAATATTTACCGCTCATGCCGGCGATATCCCTGTTAAGCTCGACTTCCAAACCGAAAAATACTCGATTGCTTCTGTTCATGTCGATCCCAAATGGGGCATTAAGCCTTCAAAAGAACTCAACGACACACTCAAGCAACTCAACTCAATAATAGAGATAAAGTAAGCATTTTTATTAAAGCGAATCCTTTGTTAAATCCTCTTGAAAGTTAGCGCGTCGTGCTTTACACTCTATCCCTAAGAATAAAGTGATTTTCGTCAGTTTTTCCCTTTTTTGGGATCTCTGCTGGAAATTCTGCTAAGAAAGCAAGAGGTTGCGATGAAAAATAAACTGATACTTATAGCTTGTGGACTGTTTTTAACTAATTCCTTACATGCCGCCCGGCTGTATAAAGAAGAAGTAAAACGGGGTGGATACACTTCGCAAAACGGTTACTTTGTCTCTCACCACGACCTGCCGAAAATGTCAGCGCAACAGCACTATGATCTTGCAGCAGAAGCATTCAAGAAGCAAGACTGGATGACAGCATCCAAAAATTTTCGTATTGTAAAATTGAATTTTTACAATGACCCGCTAGCCTATGAAGCGATATTTTTTTTGGCGGTTTCCTATTTCAACATGAACGAGCTCGATGCTGCAAATAGCGAATTTTCTGATTATTTGAAAAATTATTTAACCCCAAAGCATTTCCAAGAAGCAATTGAGTATAAGTTTGTTATAGCTGAGCGCTTTAAAAACGGAGAAAGAAAACGGATGTTTGGCGTACAGAGCTTGCCTAAATGGTCATCCGGTAAATACGCTGCCGTTGAGATTTACGATGAAGTGATTGCCGCTATCCCTGCACACGAGTACGCCGTACAAGCGCTCTACGCAAAAGGGCTTTTGCTGAACGAAATGAAAGAGTTTCGCGAGAGTGTGGACACACTACAGCTTTTAATCAAACGCTTTCCTAAGCATCAATTGGCTCCTGAGAGTTTCCTTGCTATCACAAAAACATATGTGGATCAATGCCGATACGAATATCAAAACCCTGACCTCATTACCTTTGCCGAAATTAATCTCAAGAGATTCACGCAAGAATTTCCAAGAGACCCCAGAATTGAAGATGTGAAAAACGACGTACATCAGATCAAAGAGGAGTACGCAAAAGGTCTCTATCAAACGGGTTTATTTTACGAGCGTAAAGAAAAATTCCATGCCTCAGTGCTTTATTATAAAAATGCCTTGGAACTGTTTCCGGAAACCTCAGTTGCCGTTGATTGTGAAACGCGCATTGCACATTGTCAAAAGCGGATGGATAAACTTCATGCCTTAGCTCACAATGAACGTCCTCCTATGGCAACCCCCTAATGCGCTGTCTAACTTTTGTCTTGTGGGGTATCATGCTCACTTGTACAGGTTGCCACTATCGCTTCGGTCAGGGAGACATTCCGGCCCATTATAAGACCATTACCATTCCTTATGCTAATGGTGATGAAGATGGGCGTCTCACAAACGCTCTTGTAAGAAAAATGAGTACTTCAGGTAACTTAGAGTACTGCCCCAACAACGGCGAACTCATTCTGTCCGTCACTATTCTTAAACTTCGCGATCGTAATATTGGCTTCCGCTATGATCGCTCGCGCCGGAAAGAAGAGCTCTTAAAAACCACGATCCCAACAGAAACACGGCGCACTATCTTTACCGAAGTAGCGGTAATTGAAGCCTGTTCCGATCGCGTTATTGTCGGTCCGGTACGGATAAGCTCAAACGTCGATTTTGATCACGATTACTACTCCAGTCCAAATGCTATCAATATCTTTTCCCTAGGACAGCTAGGAAACATCGATGCTGCATACGACGCTTCTCTTAATCCTCTCTACGACAGGCTCGCCGAGAAAATAGCCGACTATGTCAATAATAGCTGGTAGAAGAGTGGTTGTTGATGATTGGGCTTTAGCACGAGGAATAACTTTTAAAGAATAGAAGTTTGTCGTGTTGATTAAGGATTCCGGCTTGTGTCAAAAGAAATTGCCTCTGACGAGGCAAGACTCGCTCAAACATTGCACCTGTCTATCTCAATAATAGCTGGTAGAAGAGAGATCGTTGATGATTGGGCTTGTGCCAAAAGAAATTGCCTCTGACGAGGCAAGACTCGCTCAA
>JAJFMB010000143.1 GCA_021772355.1 Chlamydiota bacterium
AAATTTGCCGATTTTAAAAACTTAGAGAAACCTAAAATAGTGGAATTCGGTATTCATATTTAGGGTTACAAACGGCCTTTTTGCATAAATATTGCCCAGGAGATTTGATGCAACGAGGCCGTTACAAACAGAGAACGCTTGTTTATAACGGTACGCATTTGATAAGATCCGGTCATGAAAATGCGTAAAACCCTTTTGTACATATGCCTGTGGGGATTAATACCTCTAGTATTAATCGCAGGTCTTTCTCGTGTTTACTATCGCGTGACGGATGATTTTCGCAAGGGCAATATCATCGTCAACCTAGACAATCGCGATGAATGGCGCCTTCCTCCCCTGACAGAATCAGATAGAATGAATTTAAACACTATTTTATCTCAGCCGTTCCATTATTTAGGAAAAGGTGCGCAGTCCTATGCTCTCGAGAGCGAAGATGGGAAGTATATCTTAAAACTGTTTAAAGTTAAACATTTACGACCATCGAAACTCCTCAACTGGCTCCCCACTCTTCCCTATTTTCAACAGATAAGGGAGAATGATGTCTCAAAAAAGGAGCGCAAACTCTGTTCTGTTCTCACAGGATATCTAACGGCATTTTCAATGCATCGCAAAGAAAGCGGACTGATCTATGTCCACATCAATAATCAACACGACCTCAATAAGAGAGTCACCATCACAGATAAAATTGGCAGAACTTGGTCTATGGACCTTGATCCTGTCGTGTTTGTTGTTCAAGAGAAAAGTGTGAAGTTACGCAATTTCCTAGGAAATTTGCTGCAAAACGGAAACACAAATGGCGTTAAGCACCATATTAGACAAGTAATCAGCCTCTATCTGACAGAATACCACAAAGGAATCTATGACCATGACCATGGTGTGATGCATAATTTTGGCTTTGTGGGTGATCGCCCTATCCATTTTGATGTCGGAAAGCTTTATCGCGATCCTGACATCTCAAATCCACATGTTTTTAAAAAAGACTTAGAAAAAATCACATGGAAAATTAGTGCATGGCTCATGAGGGACTACCCACAATACCAGGCTGATATCGTACAAGACATCGAAGAGAATCTAAGTCATTACCTCCATGAAGCTTTTAGTGTGCCGACAGTCATGTCATGATGAATCTTCTTTTCCCCTCTGTGTGCCTGCACTGCTATCAGTCCATTGAAAAGAACAGTGGCCAGTTTTGTGCTCTATGTCTCTCAGAATTTGAGTTTATCGACCCCCGTTACCGCTGCCACTACTGTTTTCAAGAGTTAGAAAATCTAAGAAAACGTGTATGCCAAGTTTGTCAAAAAAAAAGACATCCCCTTCATCGGCAAGCAGCAGTTTTTGATCCTTCCGGTCCCATCCTTACCCTCTCTTCACACCTTCGTTCCATGGGAAAAGCATATCTTACCAAAGGAGCTAGTGCTTTTTTAGCAACGCAGTTCCTCGACCTTCACTGGCCAAAACCGGATTTTATATCTCCCACACCCCTAAGCCTTTCACAAAAAATTCGACAAGGTTTTAGTCATCACAATTTGATGGCACAGAACTTAAGTAAAATTCTCAAAATTCCCGTATTCAAATACTCAAAAGTTTCTCATGAAAAATTGCGCGGATGCACAGTATTACTTATTGCCGATCGACTCTTTTCTAACTCTCCAATGGAACACTATGCTGAAAAAATGCTTGCTGCACATCCGGCAAAGATTTTTGGCCTCGCCCTAATGACGTACCCAAATGCCATAAATAGCTAATGCAGAAATAAGGATGAGGAAGCCGCTGCCGATAGCAAGCAACATGATCGGTGCGCCAAAGATCTTCGTCGTCTCTAAACGCCTGCTCACATGTATGTAGCGCCACGCTGCTAAGTAAAATGATAGAGCACTGCTCAGTAAAAGAGTTATCGTCATGATCTGCACGATATGCCAGGAAATTGTCCCGGGAAGAAACTTTGCAACAACCAACCCTGTTGCTAACGAGGTAAGACCAGTTCGAATCCACGCTGCATACGTGCGCTCATTAGCTAATATAGATGTGACCTCTTTATGGTCATAGGGCGTATTAACTTTATTAATTTTCTTACGCATAAATATCGCGTTCTACCATACTAATTTGTCTGCGCAACATCTCATCATCAACACTCTTTTTCTCTATATTTCGGCAAGCATGGATGATTGTTGAATGCGTTTTTCCAAAAGAAGCGCCAAGCATTTGCAGCGATTCATTAATCAACTTGTTAGCTAAGTACATAGCGACCTGACGTGGCAGAGCAATCTCTTTTTTTCGTTCGTTTCCTTTCAATGCACGTACTCCGCCCTTCACCTGAAAAATGGTAGCTACGCTTTTTAAAATTTGCTCCACAGAGATCTTTTCAGTAGGTGCGTGCTGAAGCATCTCACGCAAAGTTTTCTTCACTAAATCTTCCGTAATATCCAGCTCTAGTAAACGGCAATGAGCGCTGAGTCGATTTATTGCACCTTCTAGCTGGCGCACATTATTGTAGATGTGCTCTGCAATAAAGAAAGCCACTTGATTTGAGATCTCCAAGCCCTTTTGCTGTGCTTTATGTTGAATAATGGCCACACGCGTTTCTAGTTCCGGTATCCCCACATGCGCCACAAGTCCCCATTCCATTCTTGCAATCATTCGTTCAGACAATTTTAATTGAGATGGGGGCTTATCACTTGTGATCACAACTTGCTTGTTTTGATTTCGTAACGCTTCAAAAAGATTACAAAGCTCCTCTTCAAAGTTGAGGCGATTTTGTAGGAATTGAATATCATCAACCAACAACACGTCAACCTCGGAGCGGTAAAATCGCTTCATACGATCGATGGATTTATTCTTCAAACTTTCCACGAGGTCGTTTACAAAAGCTTCTGTTGTGATGCAATGCACGCGCATTTTTTTATTTTTATCGTGGATATAGTGTCCAATACTATGCAAAAGATGTGTTTTCCCCAGCCCGACACCGCCGTGAATGAATAAGGGGTTATAGGATTGACCGGGACGTGTCGCCACCCCAACAGCTGCAGACTTGACAAATTGGTTATTGGGTCCTTCGATAAAGGTCTCAAAGCGATAGTTTTGATTGAGAGACACTTCATAGAAGCGCTTTTCCTGAGGAGCTTTCTCCACCACAGGTGCAGCTACGGGAACAGGCGCTTTGTTAACGGGCGTTGCTATGATAAAGTTGAGTGCAGGCTCTCCTTCATGAGTCAATGGCAGAAAAGAACACAACTCATTCTTGTAATTAGAAATAAGGTATTCCTTCACGAAAATGTTAGGAACTTCTAAGGTGATCTCACTTTCTGTAGCCTCGGTAATCGAGATGGGGGAAAGCCAATTTCTAAAGGCAGCAGCAGAACAACGCTCTTTAACATACTCCAAAAATTGCAACCACGCTTCATGAGTATCACTTACTAACATTACCATGTGTCTTTACCTCGAATATTGCTGTTGTTAAGTTATGAACAATGTTTCCACAGACAGCTCTGGACCCACTATGAGGGCAATCTAGCATGAGATCACATAGGCTGCAAGCACTTTATCTGAGAGTCGTTTTTTGTTTTTCAGTAACTCTCTGATACTTAAATGAACATCATAAAAAAAAACTCCTCGGATTGATAAAACAAGAAAAAATCTTTACATAATGCGCTAACAATCAATGTATAACAGATATTTTGATAGAACAAAATGTTCCTAAAGTCTTCGCAATCAAAGCAACACATCCACCCTCAACAAATGAAAGATATGCATGCTTGAAGATAGAACCCGCGATTGTGACCTAATCTGAGGCCAAGCGATATTTTCTATTGCTCTGCTCTTTTGAAATTAGGGAGTGTCAGAAATTTACTGAAGTACATTCTTTAACTTTGCAGACACCTCTTTAACCATTGAGAGGTCCATGTCGACAAAAAGAGGGAGAGTAAGTGCTTGACTGAAGAACCGTTCCATTTTTGGGAAATACTCCCGCACATCTCCAAATTTTTGAGTGAAAAACGGGTGATGATAAAGAGGAATATAATGCACTTGAGTGCCGATCCCCTCCTCTTTTAATTCCATCATGACTTGATCGCGCGTTTTGCCAAGCTCTGAAAAATCAATCTGAATAACAAAAAGATGAATGGCAGTTTTATCATCCCACTCGTCAGGAGGAAGTGTCACAAAGGGAACATCTTGAAGTTGTTCGCGGTAAGCTTTAACGAATTTGCGTCGTTTTTTGATGAATTTTTCAATTTTATCAAGTTGAGAAAGGCCGAGAGCAGCCTGAAACTCGGTAAAGTTATAATTACCACTCAGCTCTTCAACTTGATACTCCCAGGGGATTCCATCCACTCTAACCAAGCCATTATCTCGATATAATTTGAGCCTGTTATAATAGTCTTCACTATTTGTGGTGACCATGCCCCCTTCGCCTGTGGTAATCGTCTTGATAGGATGAAAACTAAAGACTGTCATATCACTCCACTCGCAGCATCCCACCTTTTGTCCTGAAGTATATGTGGAGCCAATCGCATGAGCGGCATCCTCTATCACCACTGCATCGGGTTGTGATATCATTCTTTCTAAACGTTGCATATCGACAGCAAAGCCGGCAAAATGGACCGGGACAATAAAAGTACGTCCACGTGTGGAAGGGGTATTAATATTGTATTGCAGTTGGTCGAGATCAAGATTTCCCGTGTTAGCATCAATATCTACGAAAACAACTTGGGCATTTTGTTGAAATGGAGCCCCAACAGTAGCCACAAAAGTATTGGGAGTGCTGATCACTCGATCGCAGGAGGTGAAATCAGCTGCTGCATAAGCAGCAGCAAGGGCTGTCGAACCGCTATTAAAAGCAACGGCATACTTTACTTCGCAATAATCTGCTACAGCCTGCTCAAACTTCCCAACGAGAGGTCCACGTGTGATAAAGTCGCCTTTAAGTGCAGATTTAACCGCTGCAAGATCTTTTTCATCGATCGATTGCCTGGCGTACGGGATGTTTTTCTTTACCTTTGCTTTCATCTTGCTAAAAGAATGTCCTAAAATTCGCCTCTTGTCAAGAGGCTCTTGTCCTAATAATGAAAAAAAAGGTATGGTCAAGTACCTGTTAACCCCATCTATATGTATCCATTATGCACCTACATGAAGAAATTCAAAATTACATCAAAAAAAGCGATCAACTCCAGTTGAATAACCGGGACGAATTGCTTTCCTTTATTAGCGAACAAAAAGAGAAGTGGAACTCCCATTCACAACTAATTACACTACTAAATGGGGAAGAAGCATTCTACCAAGACAACTATGAAACTGCTCTAAAAAACTATATAAAAGTCAAAGAGGTTCCGCACTCCGATTTTTTCTGCTATCGTGCCTCGGCCTGCGTTTCAAGACAGAATCAACAGCTAGAAAAAGCTCTCCAATTCGCGCAAAAAGCACTATCAATTTATCCGGAAAACTCATTTACGAAACATTTGGTTACCGAACTGCAAATACATGAGACCCCTCACTCATATGAAAACGACTTTGCAAAACAATTTCTCTTAGGAAAAAGTGAGGAGATGACTGACCAGGAGATCGCAAAAGAGCGCCAAGAAGTGCAAAAATCACTGATTGAAGAGCGAATGACCGACAGCTATCTCACTGACAAACTGCAAGCTCCACTTAAATCTGATTACCCTTTGATCCATCACATCAAAGAGTTTGAACAGCGACTCGCCGATCACTTTATGACCTATCTAGACTTGTCTGAAAGTCAGAGACCTCACGAAAGATGCCTCTATGTATTGAACGGGTTTCCCTCAGAAGACGCGTATCTCTTTTCAGAGCAAGGACGCAAATCTACAGGAGGCTATTTTTTTGAGTGGGATGGCGTCGGCATCGCGATCAACCCTGGACACAATTTCTTAAAGCATTTTCATGAGCAGGGATTGACCATTCGAGATATCGATTGCGTCATCGTAACGGACAGTGCTCCTCATACTCATACAGATCTGAAAGAGATCTATTCCTTGAATTATCACCTCAACTGTCTGGACTCAAAACAACATGTGATCCGCTATTATCTCAACCATCAAGTCTTTCAGCAAGAAGGGTGTCAACTTGAACCTCACTTCAAAGAAGAGCGCAATACAGTATTCAGTTTGGATGTTTTCCACGACCTCTCAGAAGATGAGGCCTTTCCTCTGCACGAAACTATTAAGATGCGTTATTTTTCAACGACTGAGAAAAAAGACGACCCTCTTGGTGTCATTTTTGAATTAACGAGAACGTCGGCAACAGGGCACCCCGAAGTGATCACGATAGGGCTTATCTCTCAAATGGGATGGTCACCCCTTCTTGCCCACCACTTAAGCCAATGCTCCATTGTGATCGCAGGATTTGGAGAAACAAATGAAGAAGATTGTCAGTGCCTGCAATACCCCTCTAACTGCCTAGGGTATTTTGGCAGCTTTTCACTACTCGAAGAGCTCACTCCCCAACTAGTTATTTGCACAGAATTTGACGGAAAAAAAGGGGACATCCGCCTTGAAGCCGTCTCTCAATTGCGCCAAGAATTTCTACAAGCTAACTATACCGTGCGCCACACGCCCATTGTCATTCCAATGGATCAACACGGCATCATTAATCTTCACACGCAGGAGATATGCTGCTACCCCGACAACACCTTCACCCATGCCACTCAAGTGCGCATAGCCCGTTCAGATGGGGAGTTCAGCGAACTGAGATACATGAGTCCCTCAGATCTAATCTGATACAATCCCCTCTCTCAAGGGGATACCAAACTCTTGACTGCTTGATTCACTGCATCTTTGTAACCACGATAACCGTGACACATATCATCCAAGGTCACCTCATACTCTATATCGGGTTGAACACCTAGGTTTTCGATGGGTTCGCGGTTATCACGTTCCGCGATAGAACTGGTAAAGGAATATTCAGAGATCCCAAACAAATTGGGATGGGAGGTTGTTTTTATCGACCCCCCTGCACCAGCAGTTTTGGAACCAAATATAGTGGCACGGCCGTTGTCTTGCAGGATGGCGGGGAAAAAATCTCCACAAGAAAAGTCAAGCTCATTAACCAAAATCAGTAGAGGCTTTGAGTAATACCCTTTCGGATTAGGACGGATAACATCAACACCTAATGTATACCCTAAATCTGTTAACTGATGCCCTGCATTCCACTCATTTACTACAAATTCAAAGTAACGTGTTAGACCTTGCACAAAAGAGTAATCAACAGGAAACCCAAGTACGGTATCGGCAGCAAAAAGATCTTTAGCATCTTCTTCGTTTTTTACATGTTCTAGCTCATTGAGCGCCTGTAGTGCCACGTAAACGTCCTCTTGAGTAATCGATGATCTTTCTCTTGGCGGAATTAAAGGGTAATCGGTTAGCGATGAGGCTAGACCATACATATAAAGAACCAAACCACCAGGATTATTGACTTGATCAATCACCAAAGCATCGCTGTACTTTTCGAAAAAATTCATTAGTGACAGAAACTCTTCCATATATGCATTAGGATTATAGGCGATATAATTTCCTATGCGAACATAGGCCACCCGATGGTTATCGTCTGTTTCGTAAAGATAAGCATCAAAGAGTGAATCCGGAAGCGATTGCCATAGAAGCTGTCCCAATTCAGGAACAAAACTCTTCCTGCTCCCTATCAATTCCATAAGATCGTCATCTTCATTTCTTTTCTCTAATGGGAATGTCTTATTTATCTGATCATTCAGAATCTGATAAATTGGCGTTTTCATTGAGCGCTTAAAAAACTCAAGATCTTGAAATTTGGTGCTTTTTTTAGTACCGCTCCTCTTAACATCCATCTTTTGCGCGGAATTTATTTTTTCCGGAGAGTATTCCCATGGAAGTTGATGTTCTCTAACAAGACCCCCCTTTCCTTTAACCCGCACACGCACAATGCCTTTGGGAACCTTATGCCCTAAAGTCGCTGAACGAAGAGTTACATACTGCGCCACCAATTTCTCATCAGTTGGGGAGCAACGCCCAGAAAAAGTTTCTTCCATGAGTCCATCGACGACCTCTTGAATAGGTTGATCGTTAATGGTCAGCACCTCATCACCCACATTGAAAATGACACCGTTTTGTTTCGTATACTGACTGTCCACCCAAACGATAAAGTAATGTCCATCAACTCCTTCTATACGGAAGGGAAGGGCGGCAAATTCAGTCGAAAAGAAGTGAACGCTCACATGATAATCGTGAGCAGATAGAAAAAATTTTTTTAATATTTTCTGATACTCTTTGACCGTTATTTTCTCTTGAGAAAGCACCTCATATTTCGCATCTTCTATCTTTTCATCGAGATCCCAGCCTATATATTCTTTTTTCCAATCAGCCGGAGCATACATGACAGCGAACGTGTTTTTAACGACATCTAAGTCAGCGAGCATTTGATCAGAAAGGCTTTTATTTGATGCCTTAGCAAAGGCACAAACCGGTAAAAGCAATAAAAAATAAAAAAATAATTTTACTTTATACATAAAGGTTCCGTTTTAAATAATTCTAATTATTATTCAGACATTATACAAAGAAAGATAAAATAAAACAATACTATTAACTTAAAATTAATAATAAAAATTATATTTTTAAATTAATAGTACTGTAGAAATTGAAGGTAAGAGCTCTCTTCATAGACCTCTTCTCATGGACTAGACTCGTGAGCGTTACCTTTTACCGGCGCGCTCAGACTCCTGCTCTTCTTGCTCAGACTCATCTTTTTGCTTCTTCTTTTTTTTCTTTTTGGAGTTCTCTTCTTCCTCTTCCTTATCAAAGGAAAAAGTTAAATGATCTCCATCAACAGTTGCAAAATAGTGATGATTTTCATCCGGATAGGTGAGCAGTTTTTCTGCCAACGGATCTTCGAGATAGGTTTCAATAGTACGACGTAAAGGTCTTGCGCCCATTTCAGGCTGGAACCCTTTATCCACAAGAAACGCTTTGGCCTGCTCATCAAGTTTAATCGTCACATCTTTCTTTTTCAGACGGTCTTGAAGTTTTTTCACTTCAATCTCAATGACATGCATCAAGTGCTCTTTATCTAATGGTCTAAAGATCACCATATCATTTAGACGATTGAGAAACTCAGGCTTGAACTGTTTTGTTGCAGCACCTCGAATTTTTTCTTTAATGGCATCATATTCCATACTTCCCTCTTGAGCACCAAAGCCAACTTCTGTTGTCTTCTTAATAAGCTCAGCTCCGAGGTTTGATGTCATGATGACAATCGTGTTGCGGAAATCAACTTTGCGACCGAAAGAATCTGTCAGCCGCCCCTCCTCAAGAATTTGTAGCATTAAGTTCATGACATCCGGATGAGCTTTTTCAATTTCATCGAATAGAACTACAGAGTAGGGGCGTTGCCGCACCTGTTCAGTAATCTGCCCTCCCTCTTCATAGCCAACATATCCCGGAGGAGATCCTGTCATACGACTGACAGCGAACTTTTCCATATACTCGGACATATCTAGCTGAATCAAAGCATCTTCACCACCAAATAGATGAATTGCTAGAAGACGAGCTAATAGTGTTTTCCCGACACCGGTGGGGCCGAGAAACATAAAAGCACCAATAGGACGATTTGGATCTTTGATATCGGCCCGGCTACGTCGTATCGCGCTGCACACGGTTTTTAACGCCTCTTCTTGGCCGATAATACTTCCCTTAAGAACTTCTTCCATCTTCAGCACTTTTTGCGTTTCTCCTTCGGTTAAACGCGTAAGTGGAACACCTGTCTGTTTTGCTACAACAAAAGCCACATCTTCGTCTTCAACAATTACTTCGTGTTCTTCTTTGTTGATTTCCCATTCAGCACGAAGCGTTTGCAATTGCTCTCTTAAACCTTTCTCAGCATCGCGCAGCTTGGCGGCTATTTCATACTACTGTCTGCTGATTGCCTCTTCTTTAGCAAGACGCGTGTCTTCAATTTCCGCCTCAAACTTAGCAATATCTTGAGGTTGATTCATCATAGCAATACGCATCTTTGCGCCCGCCTCATCAATCAAATCAATCGCTTTATCCGGAAGGAAACGGCCATGCAAATAACGGTCGGAAAGGATAGCGGCAGCTTCAATCGCTTCATTAGTGTACTGGCACTTATGGTGCTCTTCATATTTAGCTTTTAGCCCACCCAAAATCTCAATGGTATCTTCAACACTCGGAGGAGCTACCATAATCTTTTGGAAGCGTCGTTCTAATGCAGCATCTTTTTCAATATGTTTGCGGTATTCATCAACCGTCGTAGCCCCAATACATTGCAATTCGCCACGAGAAAGAGCAGGCTTTAAGATATTGGAAGCATCAATAGCTCCCTCTGCAGCACCAGCTCCCACAATTGTGTGCAATTCGTCGATAAACAACAGCACGTTGCCATGCCGTTTGATTTCATCCATCACAGCTTTAATCCGTTCTTCAAATTGCCCGCGGTATTTAGTTCCGGCAATCATCAGAGCCAGGTCAAGAGTGATCAGCTTTTTCTTACGCAAGTTATCCGGCACTTCCCCTTTTACAATCGCTTGAGCAAGCCCTTCGACAATCGCTGTCTTACCAACACCGGCTTCCCCGATCAAAACGGGATTGTTCTTACGTCGACGACATAAAATTTGGATGACGCGTTCCACCTCTTCCTTGCGCCCAATTACAGGATCCATTTTCCCTTCGCGCGTCATTTCTGTAAGATCGTAACCGTATGCTTTGAGAGCAGGCATCTTATCGGCAACACCCATCCCCGGTTTTTCGAAAGGTTTTTGCGATCCGGCACCAACCTGATCTTGCTTTTCTCCGGGCGTTTGTCCCATTCCCCCAATAGGAGGTAATTGCAAGTTAAACGTTTCGAGCTCTTTAAGGACCTCTTTACGAACTTCCTTAAGATTGACATTGAGATTTTCCAGCACTTGCGCCGCAACACCATCAGTCTGACGTAACAAGCCGAGCAGAAGATGCTCTGTTCCAACATAATTGTGATTGAGATTAGCAGCTTCCTCGTTTGCAAATTCGAATACTTTTTTCACTTTACCCGTAAGAGCCGGATCCCCATAAACTTGGATCTCAGGACCATAACCAACAAGTTTCTCAACTTCATTTCGAACAGTTTCGAAATCGATATTCAGATTGCGTAAGACGTTGACGGCAACACCTTGCCCGAGCTTTAACAAGCCGAGCAGAACATGCTCCGTTCCTAAGTAATTATGATTGAGTCGCTGCGCTTCTTTTTTTGCTAATTTGATGACTTGTTTTGCGCGATTCGTGAATTTATCAAACATCTGTCCACCACTAGTTATGTCTCTAAGAAAAAATCATACACCGACGCTATTTTAGCGCCTAGCCCGAATGTAGAGACGCACTATTTTTTTTGCAAGACGGCTTTGCTGAAAATGCATGGTCTCTAATTATTGATATGACAAATGACACACATAATCCGATTTTAAAAGTGCTAAAGACAATATTCGGGAATTTTACCTGCAACTTATAGAATCACAACAGTTTCCTTTCCAAGTCTGAGCAGCTATGACTTCCGGTTCTTGCGTCGTGATATCGTGTGACATGAGATTTTCCTCGCTTGCGCAATACAATCATTAACTGAGACACCGTGAAAAGCGTTCCCTAAAAACGTCATATTTTCCGGAAGCTCCTCTTCTAAACAGCTAACAAGAGTTCGATGTCCTAAACTGTATTGCGGGATCGCATCTTTAGCTCTGCTGACAACAGCCACATCAGGAGTACAAGAGATGCCAAGATGCCTCTCCATACTATTTAGTGCCCTTTGTATCAACGAGCTATCATCATGCTCGATAACATTCGGCTCCCTAAATCCACCCAACATTACGGTTAAACGAGTTTGATCAAGAAAACCGTTTTGTTCCGGGAACACTGAAGAATCAAAGACAGTACCTAAGATATTCTCTTGTTCTTGAGACGGAATCAAATAGCCAAATCCCGGATAATTTAGGACGTTTTTGGAGTATCCAAGATGCACAGAAGCCACGCTTGCGGTGGAAATGGTATCAAGCTTGGAGTTTGACCACAGTTGTTTAAGATTCTGAGGAGGAATTGCACAGTAAATATGGTCATAGCCACTAAGATCTTCTAAATTGCTTACAGCACTTTTAAAATGCAGAAAAGGCTCAAGTTTCTGCG
>JAJFMB010000144.1 GCA_021772355.1 Chlamydiota bacterium
GTAAACACAAGACAGTTGCGATGATGATAATGTCTAAAGTTAGAAGAATATAGAGGTCTTGATGGGTCACCCAGAGAATGTTGCCGATTAGAAAGTTGGTTAACTCGACATTAAATCCCGGGGTTTGAGAAATGAATAATACTCCAACAGACATTCCGATGGACCAAAGGGCTGCGATGACAGTGTCTTCCCGTTGTTGATAGTAAATCCGAATCCATCCAATGATCATAGCAGAAATGACGGCAGCAGCGAGAGCTCCATACAAAGGAGTAATCCATGTAATTCCCTTGGCGCGTTCCAGCCATAAGCAAAAACCGATTCCTCCAAGGACAGAGTGAGCAATACTTCCACTGATAAAGACAATTCTTTTTACGACTACGTAAGAGCCAATAATTCCACTTACAATGGAAGTGGCAAATCCGGCGAGTAGAGCGGAAAGTAACAGCGGATTTTCCTTAAGGGCTAAAAAAAACGTCATGTTTCCTCTTTCAATAAAGGGGGGTGATACAGACCCATTGCAAAGTGTTCGCACACCTGTTCCGGCTTCAGTACCATGACACTATTTTTCACACAAAAAATACGCTCCACCTGGTCGATTGCAGTTTGAAGATCGTGTGTCACCATTACAATTGTCATCTCTTTTTTTAGCTCTTGAATAATGCGATAGATTTCGATTTCTGCTTGAGGGTCGACATTGGCAGTGGGCTCGTCAAGTAAGAGGAGTTTGGGTTGTGAAATTAGAGCGCGTGCAATTAAAGTTCGTTGTGCCTGTCCACCTGATAATGTTCCAAAAGCGTGATTACGCAAGTCGTAAAGACCCATTCGATTCAAAATATCGACGGCGTCGTTTTTATCTCTTTGGTTGAATTTTCCATACCAGGGAAGTTGAGATAAACGACCGGATAGCACGACTTCAAATACTGAAATAGGGAAATTGCGGTCGTATTTCATGGCCTGAGGGACATAAGCGATAGACTGTTGCGCATCTTCTGGTGTTTTTCCAAAGACACGAATTTTTCCGGCATTGGGTTCCAAAAATCCCATGATGAGTTGAAGTAACGTGGTTTTTCCACCACCGTTCGGGCCAATTAGTCCAATAAATTCCTTGTCGTCAACAAAAAAAGAGACGTTTGTTAAAACTGGAGTGTCTTTATACGCAAAAGAGAGGTTTTCACACTCAATGACCGGTTCCATCATGTCCCTTAGAAAACTGGTTGGCTACCTCATGCATCATATTGATATAATCTTCGGAATAGGGATCTAAAATAATGATTTTAGCCCCAATTTGGTTGGCAATGATCCGAGCTCCCTTGCCACTGTACTGAGGTTGAATGTACACTGTCTGGATCTTCATTTTACGAGCGGTTCGCAAGAGGTTTGTTAGTTGTTGCGGAGTGGGATCTTTTCCTTCAAATTCTATAGACAACTGCTTGAAGTTATAGTCTCTTGCCAAATAGCCATAAGCGGGATGCGAGACCATGACAAGTCGTGGCTTCATGGTAGAGAGCGTCTTTTCCGTTTCCTGGTCTAATTGTTGTAACTCTCTTACAAAATCTTTTAACGAAGCTTCATATTGAGCTGCGTGCTCCGGATATTTTTTGCTAAGTGTGGCTGCAATGACTGTGGCCTGTTGTTGTGCTAATTTTGGCGAGAGCCAAATGTGTGGGTCAACCCCGCCTTGACAGCAACTGCATCCTTCGTGGGGGGAGACGCAAATAAGGTCTAAGTCCTCTCTTAAATCAACAAAAAGTAGATCGGGGTTGTTGTTTTTTAACGCAGGCAATACACGGCTTTCAAAAGGCTCTCCCAATCCAAACCACACTTCTGCTTTTCCGGTTGAGATTACCTGTTTGGGCGTTGGTTCATAAGTGTGCGAGCTCGCGCCTGCAGGAACGAGTAGAATGACTTTGACCGTATCGCCGGCAATTTTTTCAATAAAAAATTTATGCGGGGCAACGCTGACCAATACGGAAGGTGCTCCCTCTGCCGTGGCTACTAGTAAAATAAACGAAAGTAAAAAAGCTTTAATTTTCATAACAATAACGAAGACAGTATGCCTTTATAAATAATTTTTCTGCAAGTATTTCCCTCGAATTTTTAAAAATATTTATAGCTCAAGGGCTTCTCGGATGCCGTGAAAACGTTGCAGTTAATCCCTTTATTGCATAGAATCTTACCTTAATTCCTGGAGGAGTGTCTGAGTGGCCGAAAGAGCACGCTTGGAAAGCGTGTGTACGTTAACGCGTACCGTGGGTTCGAATCCCACTTCCTCCGAACCTCCTTAAGCCTTTCACATAGACATCTTAAGGGGGAAAGCGAGCCAATAGTTTGGCTCGTGTGTGGGTGAGAAGGGCCATGCCCCGGGAGAATCCCACTTTTGCTGGGTTTCATCGCTTAAGCCTTATCTGGATATGTGTGGTGGTAGCCTTTTACTTAATTGACAACCAATGTTCGTATAGACCATCGATGTCCTCTGAGCATAGCAGCTGCATTGATGAGGCTAGCTTATCTTCAGACCACTCCCACCAGGACATTTCAAGCAGGTTTTGTATGTGCTTTTCTGAAAATCGCTTACGAATTGGTTTGGCAGAATTTCCTGCCACGATAGTGTAAGGCTCTACATTTTTTGTTACTACGGAACGAGCTCCGACTATGGCTCCATGTCCAATCTTGATGCCTGGCA
>JAJFMB010000145.1 GCA_021772355.1 Chlamydiota bacterium
GCTGGTCAACCAGATTTTTTACTATATATTCAATAAACTCTTTCATTTGTTTTCATTACTCATTGATGTTGATTCCATTTCATTTTTTCGTTTGATGGAGTTATTGGGGAGTGGAAAAGTCGGGAGTGCTATCCGTGATCCAGTTCAGGTATTCTTCATTGCCTCCATCAATGGTCACATATGTGATCTCTGGGACCTCATAAGTGCAGTTATCGAGAATGATCTTCTTGACCTCCTCATATTTTTCATACCGGGTTTTAAATATGATTTTGCTTTCTTGAGATGTTTCGAGTTGATTGTCCCACATATAGATGGATTCAATCCAAGGCACGATCTGAACACAGGCAACGTGCCGTTCTTGAACGAGGTAACGTGATATTTTGCGCGCTTCATCGATACTGCCACAGGTCCAATGTATCTCGATATAGTCCGTCATTGTATTACTCCTCGATTGAAGCTAAACATGTATAACTAATATTGCATTTTTTATCCACCATCAGATTCTATTCATGTAAAAAAAGGTCTGTTTTCCACATGACAGTCGATAACATATCGAACCTAACAAACTCTAACTGTAGTAGTTACAGTCAGCCTTGGCAAAAAAAAGACATAATATAATTTTTTCAGTGGTGATATATTTGTAAAAAGAAGCTTATGTTGGAATAAGGAAGGGTGATCTACCCTTCCTACACGATGTAATTTGGTAAACTACCCTTTCTCGTAAGGACTGGCGAGCATATCGTATTGATTTTTGCTCACTTCCTTCCCTTGATAGTAGTAATCAGTTTTAATTGTCTCACCGATATAAGTGAATGAGGGACCATGTCGCATATCTTCGTACCAGGAAATCTCTTCAACAACCGCTTTTCCATTTCGATATCTTTTTTCAACACCCTTTTTCATCCCTCTAACATAAGGAACTTCGGCATACTTCTCCCCATTCTGAAAGATAACTGTAACCCCATGCTGAACTCCGCCGTCCCATAATTCTAACGTGCTGGGTTCCCCTGCAGGTAAAAATGTTTTTCTTTCTCCTTGGACAACTCCATCCTCATAAGGAATAATCTCTTTTGGCGATCCATTAGGGTGATAAGTCGTACGCAAAACCATACGCCCTTGTTCAATCGTATCTGTGGAAGTCAATTCGCCATACTCATCCCTTCCCACACGAAATCCTTGGCCATTACTTACCTGAGACTCCAACTTATGTGACGGATTATAGTATTCACCATAAACGAGTCTATGATCTTCGTATTCTTCAATACTTTGAGGTGTTCCATTGTCATACCAAGATGTCACTCGCTGTCCACCAGGACGGTACTGAACTTCCTCTTTAGGCACGCCGCAAAAATAATTCTGAACCTTCTTATCCAAGCACCCTTGAGAGTAAGTCTCAACGCACTCTACAGTATCGCAATGAGGAAAGGTGTACATTGTCTCTCCTTCAAGTGTTCCTGCAGAAAAGTTTTTTGTGACGGTGACACCATTTTTTAGGCGTGAAATAACTTGCCCATTTTCACCTCTCGAAGACCAATCATCAGGGGGAACTTCAACACCGTAACGATGGACATAGGTGCAGTCAACAAGATCGGGATTTTGTTGGTAGCGAGATGAACATCCACTAAATGCTGCTGAAAGGATAAGTACCGTAAGTGCTTGATGATAACGCATCTTTTTCTCCCCTTAGAAATAAAAGGTGTTTTTACTATTAAATTATGCTGAGTCTAATGCAAAGATGGTCTTTTTGACAAGAAAACACTCGGCCTCTGCTAAGAGAAAGAGGCGGAGAGGTTCTTTCACATGGGAGTGCTAATTCCGTACTGCTCTGAAACTTTTGATAGAATGCGCGCGTGTTCGCTCTCAACAGCTTCTTGGGCCACTGTCTTTTCTAAATCACGATAGATAAACCGTAGAGTGATGTTCTGATTATTTTTACCCAACTTATCGTTTTTAAACAGGTCTAAAACATAAACATCTTCAAGCAAAGGTGTTGCATGCTTTCGCACGGAATCTAGCACATCTTGAACTGCGATTGAAGTGTTCAAAGTCAACGTCCAGTCACGATCTGAGCCAGGAAATTTTGGAAGCATCTGCATCGTTGTTCTTTCCTTCCTCAATTGAAAAAGGTCATGCAAATTGCATTCGGCAAAATAGATCCTTTGCGAAATATCTAATCGACGTAAGAGGGTAGGATGTATTTCTCCAAGAGTTCCAACTTCTAAATCCCCTACAAAAATGGAGGCTTGACGTCCAGGATGCAAAAGCTCTATCTCCTGTTTTTTAAACGAAATATTAGGGATTTGCAAGCCGGAAAAAACATTCTCTAGTATCCCTTTTAAATCGTAAAAATCAATTTCTCGCTCTTTGGTTGCCCAATGATGAGGAGAAGATTTACCGGTCAGAATAACACCTGCCATCGACTGCTCCTTATATCTGCTCCCTTCTCGAAAATGAATCCGTCCCACTTCAAAACCGCTGACACTATGATTCTGACGTGCGCAATTAGTCTTTACGACCTGCATTAATCCGGGTAACAATGATGGACGCAATAGCGACTGCTCAACTGACGTTGGGTTGAGCACTTTGACAATCGCCTCATCAGACATGGAAGAACCGCTCATAAGTTCCGTTTGAGATGGTCCGATAAGATCACATGTGATCAATTCCTGCAAACCCTCACTGATAAGTCGCTCTTTTACTTCCCGTTCAAAAAGAAAAATCGGAGTATCTTCCAAACGAGAACTCTGAAAACGCGCTATTTTCTTTGGAATATTCTCGTAACCATGAATCCGCGCCACTTCTTCAATTAGATCAATTTCTATACCGAGATCTGTGCGATACGTTGGAACAGTCACAGTAAAAAGATCTTTACCATCCCAGTCGTATTGGAACTCCAGTCGCTGAAAAATTGTTTCAACTTCGTCAACACCAAGGTGAGTGCCTAAAAGTGTGTTTGTACGGGTCAAACGACACGGAATTTGTTTCTGATGGAATGTTTGAGTTTTGTTATCAATGACATCAGCAGAAACTTTACCATTTGCCAACTGCTGCAATAACATGCAAACGCGATCAAGAGAGATGATTACTTGATTGGGATCGGCTCCCCGTTCAAAACGGCGAGAAGCATCAGTATGTAAACCTAGGTGCTTGCTCGTTTTACGTACGCTAGTTGGAGAAAAGTAAGCAGACTCAATCAACAGGTTTTGAGTACTATCGCTCACCTCTGTACTCATTCCCCCCATAACGCCCGCAATTGCAATCGGTTTTTCGGCATCGCAAATTAAAAGGTCTTCCTCTCGCAATACTCTTTTTTTATTGTCGAGAGTGATCATTTCCTCGCCCTTGTGTGCAGTACGCACGTCGATGCGGTGTCCATTTAAAGTATCGTAATCAAAGGCATGCAATGGATGTCCTAGCTCAAGCAGAACATAGTTTGTGATGTCCACAACATTATTTACCGGACGAATTCCCGAAGCGGTCAATCGTTTTTGCATCCAATCCGGTGAGGAGCCAATCGTAACATCACTCACAACGCGGCAGGCATACCGCGGACATTTTTCATTATCTTGAATAGTAACACGGATAGAATGTTCAGATGCACTTGTTGCTTCATCACTTAAAACAACCTGTGGCAGACGGTAAGGAATTCCTGTTACGGCCGAAAGCTCTCTTACGACCCCAATAACACTTGCACAATGAGCGAGGTTAGGTGTAAGAGCAATATCAAAAACTGTGTCGGCATACATTTCAGAAACATCAGCCCCTTCGCATATGTGTTCCTCAAACTCTATAATACCCGAATCATCTTCAGATATGCCAAGCTCTTT
>JAJFMB010000146.1 GCA_021772355.1 Chlamydiota bacterium
ACAAGCGCCCCGAGCATAAGATAAGACGTGTTGCGTTAGAGGGCTTTTTGGGATCATCGAGAATTTCCTGGAATGTTCCCTTTTCAAAATCAGATATTTCACTTACGCACTGAGGATGGCGGAGCAATCCTTTTGGGGTAAAGACAATAAGAGGCTTATTCATTGGTGCGATCACTTGTCTGCGCAAAAGGTGGAATAGTTGTGCCGGCAGGGTAGGATTCACAACAAGCATGTTATCATTGCCGCATAGTGATAAAAAGCGCTCCATCCGCGCGGATGAGTGTTCCGGCCCTTGCCCCTCATAGCCGTGAGGAAGTAGCATGCCCAGGTTTACTTTTTGCGACCATTTTTGCTCGGCAGTAGAAACAAACTGGTCGATAATCACCTGAGCGCCATTGCAAAAGTCACCAAATTGCGCTTCCCAAAGCACAAGAGCATCAAGAGTGACAGAGCTATAACCAAACTCAAACCCCAAAGCCGCATATTCAGAGAGCAGAGAATTAATCACATCAAAACGCCCTTGATCCTCTTTTAGATGCTTGAGAGGGTAGTAAGCACGCTCTTTCTCTTGGTCCATCCATAGCGCATGTCGATGGCTAAACGTGCCGCGACCGGAATCCTGGCCCGACAAACGCACGTGCCGCCCTTCCCAAAGCAAAGTAGCATACGCAAGCGTTTCCCCCATCCCCCAGTCAATGGGTTTGCCCTCGTTAACCATAGCCAAACGATCACGCACAAGTCGCTTAAGTTTATTGTGAATGGAAAAGTTCTCGGGGATTTGAGATAGGCGCTCAGCCACTGCCACAAGAGTCTCTTTGGAAACAGCGGTTTTATACGCCTTTAAGAGCTTCATTTCATCAGGTTTTGGCTCGGGAGGAGGTGTTGTTTGTTTCGGAATTTTGATCTCATCTAAAGCGTGATGGAGAGATTGCTTAAACTCCTCTTCCAATGCTTCTGCCATCTTACGTTCAAGAACACCTTGCTGGATCAGATCGTCGCGGTAGATTTCCCGAATAGGTTTCTTCTTGCGGATAAGTTGGTATTCTATCGGTTGCGTGAAAGCCGGTTCATCCGTTTCGTTATGGCCATATTTTCGATAGCAGTTCAGGTCAATAAAGACATCACAGTGAAACTTTTGCCTCATCTCTAACGCTAAATTGACTGCATAGACGCAAGATTCAGGATCTTCGGCATTCACATGAAATACAGGAGCGTTAAATGTACGGGCGATGTCGGTACAGTAGTGGGTAGAGCGAGAGTCTTGCGGAAGCGTGGTGAAGCCTATTTGATTATTGATCACAAGATGCACCGTTCCGCCAGTAGAATATCCTTTTAGGTCATTAAGCTGCATTGTTTCATAAACGATGCCCTGACCGGAAATTGCCGCATCACCATGAATCAAGATAGGGACGACTTTTTCCTTCTTGTCATCTCCTTCTAAAATTTGACGCGCATACACTTGCCCCTCAACAACGGGATTTACTGCTTCAAGATGACTTGGATTCGGCGTAAGATACACTTCAACTTTCTGACCATTAATCAATTGCACTTTAGAAGAAAAACCCTTGTGGTACTTCACATCGCCGCTCCCTTCAAAAGACTGAGGAATATAACCCTCTTCAAACTCAGAAAAGATATCGGCGTAGGATTTCTCCAGAATATTGCTCAACACATTAAGGCGACCGCGGTGAGCCATTCCTATAACATAGCTCTTTAATCCAAGGGCAGAACCGGTCTCTAATGTTGAAGCAAGCATCGGAATAAGCGTTTCTCCCCCTTCGATGGAAAAGCGCTTTTGCCCTGTAAACTTAGTGTGAAGAAACACCTCAAAAAGTTCAGATTTATTGAGGTGCTGTAGAATCATCCGTTTTTGGTCGATAGAAAGCTGCACTTGGAAACGGGAAGGTTCAATGTGTTCTTGCAACCAGGTTTCCAATTCAGGATTGAGCACGCCCATGTACTCCACACCGATCTTGCCGCAATAAATTGATTGTAGGGTTTCGATTATCTTTGAAAGCGGAGCCCTATCTGCAGATAGTAACCCGCATGTAGGGAAATCCTTGGATAGATCGCTCTCATGAAACCCTAACGATTTTAATTGCAGCTGTCTAGGAAGTTGTTTCTGGTGAGTGGCAATCGGGTTAATCTGTGCCATCAGGTGGCCATACGTGCGATAAGCTTGGATAAGGTGATAGATTCTTAAGTCTGATGGCGCTTGCTCATCCATTCGGAATTCATAAACACCCGGAACTTCTTGCTGATCAAGAGCTTCAAAAAAGTGATGCCACGACGAATCTAACTCATTGGGATTCTCAAGATAACGCGCATACATTTGCTCGAATATTTCGGTATTTGCTAGCTGGATGGATGGACCCATACTTTCTCAATAACTCCTTAAACCTCTTCTATAACCATCATAAACTGCATATCACGTCGTCCTACATAATACAACCAGAGATTAAACTCATTCTATATGTCAAATAAAAAAAAAGCACCACTCAAAAATAGAAGGTAGCATCTCTTCGCGCTCAACCTTCCTAACATACTAAGAAATACACAGATAGGTTTTATATGTTGAATTTTTTTTTAAGTATCGATAATAAATTCTCAAAAGTCGTTGCGTAAATATTTTCAATGCGTTACAAACTACTGCCTAGAAAATTGAACGTAACAAAGAATTTATTTTACAAATAAAGAAAAAAAACACGTCCTTAATTAACATTTATTCTAAAAAGGCGTGTCAATACTGAAAATATTAAATATTTCTAGGAGGAAATTATATGTCTAATAACGATATGGCTGTCCGTGATCATCGAGGATTTTTTGAATGTCACGCAGATAAAAAAGGCTGGGATTTCGCCCAGGCAAATACGCACACAAAAGTAACTTTCGGTCAAGAAGGGGAAAACAAGGGACACATTTTCAAGGCGTATAGCCAAGCCGTTATCAAGGAAGGTATTGGCGAATTTCTTCCCGCTTTGCTCGTCACAGTCGCAAACGTTTGCAGAGACATCCTAGCTACGGGAATCGGCATCAAAAACGTAATCACCGAGCATGACAAACCTGCTCTAATGAACTTAGCAAAACGAGTCTCTGATTTAACTGTTGGTTCTGTTGCTAACGTAGCTGCTGTCTTTATTGGTGTTGTCGCTCCATTCGTGCGTGACTATGCACTTGCAATGCGCTTTGCAGCTGCTGATGCTCCTAATGCAGGCTTACAAGACCAAATCACAAGTAAAGAAGAAAAAATTACCTCTTTAGGCAAGAAAATTGCCGATGAGAGCGCTAACCTTGAAAAACTTTCAGCTGATACAGAAAAAAATGCAGATAAAATTGCAGCACTTGAAAAATCTGTAAAGGCCAACAAGCAAGAATTAGCATCTTCAAAAGCTATTCTTTCAGAAATGCAAACACAGCTAGCAGCTGGATCAGAACGGGCTGCTGCCTCTAAAAGTGCAGATACAAAACCGGCTGCGAAAGAAGGCGAAGAGTGTAAAAAAGACGACTTAAAATCTAAAGATAGTGAATTGCGTGCAGAAATTGCCGCTCTGACTAAAGAGATTGAAGAAGCGACTAAACTACTCGATACTCAAAATAAAACAGTGACCTCTCAAAACACTCAAGTTAACAAAGCTACAAGGGCAAATGCAGAAGCACAGAAAGAATTCGATACTGCTAAAGCAAAACTTGACAATCTAAAAAAAGAGCTTGCTAGAGCAGAAAATAAAGCTGCCAATGTAAAACTCCTCAATGAAAAAGTAGTGAAAGGTGGTGATTTATCAGGAGAGGCAAAATCTGCTGAAGCTGTTGCTGTCGCGCTTGGAACAGAAATTGAAACAACAGTAAAACCTAAACTTGCAGCAGCAGAAAAAGAATTAGAAGCCGCCGCAATCGTTTTCGACACGACTAAAGCAGAGCTAGATTCAGCTAGAGAAGCTTTACATGCAGCTAGAGAAGCTAAAGTTGAGTTACAAAACACTTTGGCAAAGAATCAGAAGGAAGTTGCTGAAATAAAAGAACAAATTCAAGTCATTGAAGAAGAGCTTTCTGCCTATTCAGCATTGGATTCGACACTATCAAAAGTAATTCTTGATCAGGCTGCCAGAATTGTGAAAGAAGCAGATCTTGTCACTCTTATGCAAAAAGAAAATGCATATTTCCACCAAAAGAGTCTACTTTCACAATTTGAAACTTCAATGAAGGACATGGAAGATAAACATAAGGAATTAGAGAAAGCAGTGGATGAAAAAAACATTGCTCACGATAATTTTATTTCAGAAATAGAAAATATTAGAGATAGTATTAGAAGTATCCAAGTTTTTGATGAAGTCGATTTTAGAGATGCTCTAAATAATGACAGAACTGAAAAACAAGATCTTTTATCTCAGCTTCAAACTGACAGAGCTGATTTGGAAACAGCAGCGAATGCCGATGGCGCAGATGATGCTGCAAAAAAAGCACTAGCAGATCATGACAAACAAATCGCTGCGGCACAACAAGCTTTAGATAATGTTCCTGACACAGAAAAAGCTGTTGCTGATGAGAAAGCGAAGATAGAATTACAAATTACTAAATTAAAAGAGAAAATCGCTTCTAATGAAACAACTATGAAAACTCTAAGAGAAGAATCATATCAAATGCAAAGAGAAGGTGAGAATCTATTACAAGATTTGCAGCGTACAGCTTCAATGTACCAGCAGTCGTACGACCATATCCATTTTTATGATCCAATGGGTGGTGAAAAATATTTTGCCGATTTAAAAAAAGCTCTTACTGAGGAAGTCGCCCATCTGAACAAAGAACATGTTCGTATTGTCGCAAACCATGGTTCTATAGAAAAAATAATCATTGATGATGAAAAAACAAAGGCCGCTCAAGATAAACTCAACGACTTGACCGCAAAATTAAAAACATTTGCTAATGACGAAATTGCCCTTAACAATGCAGAAAATGCTGTTAGTGATGCTCGAACAAAAGCAAGTGATTTGGGGAGGGCACATGGTGCAGCAATTAAGGCGCAAAGAGAGTGTCTTAAAAAATATGAAGCTGCACTAACATCTCTTAATGAAAAAGAGGCTGAGCATGCTAAAGCAAAACAAGAGCTAAAAATTGCTAGTGCTGCATTGAAGCATAAAGACAACTTACCACAAGTAGAGAAGGCAGTTAAACAGGCTGATGTAGCTGTAAATACTGCTAAATCAAACGTTGTGGAAGCTGAAAAAGATCTAGCTCAAAAGCAAAGCTCGCTAGATGCAGCTGCAAAAGTTCTTGCCGATGCACAAGCAGTGGCACAAACAGCAAAGGCTGCCTACGATGCAACAAATGCTAAAATTGTAGGTTTGAATGCCGATAAGACGGATGCGGAAAAGCGTCGTACTGAAACAAAAGCTGTCATTAAAGAAGCTGTTGCAGCTTAAGCTGATGATGCCAAAAGCGTTTTGCTTACTCGCTACTCTATGTCTATTTGGTGGGTGTCATGAGAGGCCAAAATCCTCATGGCCCTACCAAGAAATTACAGGACGCGGTGAAGAGAGATCTCTTTACCGCGTTTCTCTTTCACCGGATTGGATAAGACAGGAGAGTTACGGCCCTCGGCAGGACACGACTGTGCCTCTGTGTGAATACACTTTGAAAAACATGCGACTAACAATCCATAATTTTCCTTCTGAAGAAATAAAAACTCGCATCCCACCCCAGGCGCAAACTGCGCGTTGGAAAAGACAATTCTCCTCTTTAAACCCTCAAAGTCTTCTTTCAACACCTCACAGCTTCAGTGGTTATGTTGGTCTTAAGTTTGAAGCAACAGGAACCTTGGATTCTCGCGAAATAAAAATGATTGCCTGGAGCATGCAAATGGCATCAGAACACTATCCACACTGCGACCCGGAAGAGCGCGCTGATGTGACTATCAAAATCGTTGGTCCTATCGATGAGGTTTGCCAATATCAAGAAGAGATCGAACTGCTTGCTCGTTCGTTTGAACTCATTGAAGGCAAATAAATATTCCCTTACACTACACGCATGCTTAAACGGTTATTTCACTTTATCGGAAGTGTCTACTTTGCTATCGCTCTCATCGCGGCAACCTCCTTAATTGTTGCAGGAGGCACCATTGTCGAATCCCTAAGAGATTCTCACCAAGTTGCGATGCGCCACGCCTATGGCAACCCTGTGTTTCTCTCACTTTTAGCGCTTTTTTTTCTGAACATTTTTGTCGCTGCCCTTAGGCGCTATCCTTTTAAATGGAAACATATTCCGTTTCTGATAACACATCTTGGACTCTTGATGATCATCGCAGGTGTGATGGTAAAGAACCACTACGGCACACAAGGACAGCTTGGCGTAATCGAAGGAGGAGAGAGCAACCGCCTTCTAATTAGCGACACCTATGCGATCGAGTTTCTAAAAAAAGGGGAACCTAGAGCTTACCAAGCAGTTTATCAAAATGGGAGTCTTACAAATCCCGGCGATCTAAACATTGAAGTGTTAAGTTTTTCTCCTCATAGCCGAGAAAAGAGTGAAACTTGGATTAAAGGATCCTTTGCAGTGATCAACGGATTAAAACCCTTCCCTGTCATGCAGTGGCCGGAAGACCCTCTGATACCTGGAGCTAAAGTAGCGATCCCCAATTCATCATTTGATTTTTGGGAATTCTACGCCTATCAAAGTTCAGACATTTCATCATTGGCACTCCAAATTTTTAAGAAACAAACCGAAATTGTATTTCGTGATCGCCTTTCAGAGAAAATTGTCTATAAAGCGACACTAGACAAATGCCTTGACCACTCTATTGAGTATAAGGACCACACGTTCTTCGCGCACCTTGATTTTGATTTTTCTACTGAGACAGGTTTTACTTCTCCCACTCTCAATGTATTAATTGACCAAGAAAAGCTGACTATCCCTTTAACCGGTCCTGAAGCGTTGCTGAATCTCAGAGAGTCAGGAAGTCTACCGATTGTTGTTGACCTCCAAAGAAATCCCACTATTGCCCTTATCCAAGATGACGAAGATGATATCTATTTTTTTGCTTTCGATCCTCACGGGCAGCTCTTTGCCGATACCTTTAGAGCAGATGCTCTAGGCTCATACATTTCCTATGATCAGGGACATGGAGGATACGCTGTCGCAGCAACACTTCCCTTTACCCCTCATGTTTTTGGAAGAAAGGAGAGAGAAGAAACACAACTTGTCTTATTAGAAGATCAGTTAAATAAAGCAAAAGAGGAGCAGTTGGCACCTCCCTTAGAAGCATTTCGTTTCGCTTGCCAGCAAGCGCATCACCCATTTATTCCCTCTTTAGTGCACTTCCTTTCCTTTTGGGACAATAGCTGTGATTCGCTTTTATCAGACAATACTTTACAGCAACCTCTGAAGGATATCATTGATCTCATGCCGCTGGACAGCGACAAAGCATCTCATTTTTGTGCGTGGATGCGGACATACGGCCTGACACTTTCAGCTCTTAAACCAAAGGAGATCGCACTACCCGAACAACAAATGATCTTAGAGTGCCCTTTAACCGTTCGGTATGAACCTGCAGTTCCTTTGCAAAAGTTGGAAGACAACCGTCCTTTAATCCGACTCAAAGTCAATAATGAAATCGTGACACTTGGGTATGACAAGTATGGACAGGGACTGCACAGACCTATCTTAGGGGGGGGATATCTCGCGCGATTTCAGCCCCAGATCCAGGAGATTCCGCATCGTGTACGACTGCGCAATGCACGGCAGCTGAACTTCCCTGGAACAGAGCAACCGTATAGCTATGAAAGCGATCTCATTATCG
>JAJFMB010000147.1 GCA_021772355.1 Chlamydiota bacterium
GTGCGAAACGACCTTCCTGTCATCAGAAAGTGGATAGCCTCAAGTATCGTCGTCTTTCCTCGAGCGTTTGGTCCATGGATAAAATTGAGGCGTGGACCAAACGTTAAGCGACGTTCTTGATAAGCACGGAAATTGTGAAGGTACAAGAAATGTAACAGCATTCCATGGTTACTCTTCGTTCAAGCGCATTGGCATAAGAACAAATAGCGGACTTTGGGACGATGATATTGTTCCTGCATTTTCTTGGTCAATAACGACACCGGGATTGAAAGGATCCGTTATCCCCATTGTCACAGTTTCCCCTTTGCTATGCCGTAAGATATCCAGAAAGTAACTAGGATTGAAGGCAACATCGAGTTTTGAACCGTGATAGTTGATCGGCATGCTGACTCTACCTTCACCGACATCCATCGTATTTGCTGTAAGCTTGAGCTCTCCCTCATTGAAGGAGAAACGCACAGAGTGGTTATTATCGACCGTAAAGAGGGAAATTTGTCTAAGCAATGTAATTAACTCATCGCGGTGGATGGAAACAATTGTTTCAGAATTTTCGGGAATCACTCGACTCACATCGGGGTAATCACCTGTGAGAAGCTTAGAAATAATCATTGTATCCGCTGCATCAACAGCAACTTTATCGTGCATCAAAGAGACTTTTGCCTCACCCTCGTCCGTTAAATTCTTCATAATCTCTTCCACTGCCTTTAAAGGGATGACATAGCTCCCCGAAAAAGAAGGATCAAGATCAATCGAAAGCTGGGCACGCGATAAACGCTTACCATCAGTTCCGGCAAACGAAACGTGGCCATCGGCAATTTGCATACAAACGCCGGTCAGCACATAGCGGTTATCTTCTCTAGAAACAGAGAAAGATGTGCGGTAGAACATATCTTTTATCGCGTCTTGCGGAATGCTAAAGTGCGTCGCGCCGGACATATCGGGAAGAGAGGGAAACTCGCTTCTATTCATCCCATGCAGTTTAAAGCGGGAGGAATCAGCCGTCACCTCAACAATGTCATTTTCATGAGTCGAAATTTCCACATTTGTAGCTGTCAACTCACGCATCAACTGCGCAAAGCGTTTTGCTGGTACGGTAATGGAACCTTCTTCTAAGACTTTTGCCTCGGTTTGGCAGCGGACACCCACAGTCAGGTCTGTGGCCGTCAAGACCAACTCGCCCTCTGCTGCTTCAATGAGGATATTTGAGAGAATCGGAATCGTCGCCTTTGGCGAGACAACATTCAAACATTTGCTTATGAGATAATTCAACTCTTGGGTAGCAATTACAAATTTCATAGGTACCTCGGTAGGCTAAATCAGGGAGATTTACCATACGTCACCACTACGTCCTTGTCAAGATCTTTTGTGGGCGGTATAATCAATTCTGTATGTCAAAGAAAAGTAAAGATTTAGTCTCAAATCGAAAAGCGTTCCACGACTATGAAATTCTCGACACCTTCGAGGCGGGAATAGTCCTGAAAGGAACAGAAATCAAATCGCTTCGCAATCATGACGCAAGCTTACAGGAAGCCTTTGTCAAAATTCTTAACAATGAAGTTTGGCTCATCAATAGCTATATCGCCCCCTATAAATTCGGTAACATCTACAACCACGATGAAAGACGAGAACGCAAACTGCTGATGCACAAAAGAGAAATCGGCAAACTAAAATCAGATACCCAAGAAAAAGGGATTGCTCTCGTTCCGATCGCTCTATACCTAAGCAAAGGACGGGTAAAGGTTAAAATTGCAACTGCAAAAGGCAAGAAAAAGGCCGATAAAAGGCAGGCGATTAAAGAGCGTGAAGATAAGCGGAATATTGACAGAATGATGAAAAATGCCCAGGATTAAGATCATCTCAGTGGGTAAAACCAAAGAGCGTTGGCTGCAAGACGCCCTTCAAGAATACCTCAAAAGATTAAAACCGACACTTGAGATGGAATTTCAGTGGTCTCAATCAGATGCAGGCCTTCTCTCTCTTGCAGCCAAAGAAAAGCACATTATCTGCCTCGATCCTGAAGGAAAAATGATGGACAGTGTTACCTTCTCCTCTTACTTTCAAGAGCAGCTGGAGAAAAGCGGAGCACGTCTTACCTTTCTTATTGGAGGCGCGGAAGGGATCCCACAAGAGATCAAAAAAGCACACCCTCTCATTAGTCTCTCGCGCATGACATTCACTCACCAAATGACAAGACTCATTTTAGTTGAGCAAATCTACCGTGCAACAGAAATTCTGAAAGGGTCGGGCTATCATAAGTAGCAATTAAGCAGTAAGATATTTTGCCGAACGAAAATAATTCATTGAACCATTGATAAGAGCTGATCCAATCGCTACATCGATAAAACCGCGGATTTCATTTGGCAAGCCTAGAGCTTTGATGAACATACCGATCCCCATCATAGAAGCTATCAAAATGAAGTATGCAGGATGATACGCTTTAAAAAGAGAGATAGGATTTGGCAACCCTTGAATGCGTGCGACAATCCGGTTAGCTGATTTCCGCATGACATACTTCCCTTTGAAATATCCGATCATAAGAGCAAACGCAACAAGTGCTGCTGCACTATTGACGCCGCTTAAATTTTGAGGATCTATCACAATCAGCTTCATTCCTAGATACATAAGAAAAAATCCAGGGAGAAACCACATGCAACCAGAGAGAATCAGTAATGTTTTGTGTTGAAGTTTGAACATACCAAAGCATCATATCCTTTCTAAGATATCCTTGCAAACCCTATTCTCACCTATTTCTCAAGCTACTGATGTTTTTTTGAATGATAGACAAAAAAAGTAGGATTATACTATAAATCTACGTGTGGAATACTAAAATCGAAAAACGACAGGATAAAGAACTATGAACATTTCATTCTCATTTATAAGACTTTTCTTTTTGTGTCTGTGCATACTATTTGTGACCCCTTTTACAACAACACTACTTTCTGATCTCTCTAGTTGGATTGGCATCACAATGGGAGTCTGCCTTGGAGCCTCTTTTGGATTAACTGTAATCGGCGTTGAACATTACTTAAAGAAATTTAATCTGCGCACCTTCAATACAGCGACTCTCGGTCTGTTTTTTGGATACCTCATGGGTGAGGCAATCCTGCATTTGTTCCACCTTGCTCTTAGCGCAGGAACCCTCAAACTCCACCCCGAATCAATTAATGTTTTCCATATGATCATCCTCCTCACATGCGCCTATATTGGTATGATGATGACTCTGCGCGCTGCTGATGAAATTTATCTCAGTGTCCCCTTTTTTAAATTTCAGCCCAAAAACGAGAAAAAAAGAGATATTCTGATCGATTCTTCTTCGCTTCTCGATACGCGCATTATTGATCTTTCTTCATCAGGACTTCTTGATAACCATTTGATTATTCCTCATTTCATGATTAAGGAACTTTACGCTCTCTCTGAAAATGGTGAGGAACACGATAAAACTCGAGCGCGACGCTGTCTTGAGGTGATCAAAAAACTAGAGGGGGTTTCCCACCTTAATTTACGCTATGTTGACACTGACTTCTCGGAAATTAAAGATCAAACAGCTAAACTCGTCCATCTCGCTCGCCTACTCGACGCTAATATCATTACAACAGATATTAACCGCGTACAGCAATCGGCTATTGAAGGTGTGAGGATCATCAATCTGAACACTCTTTCCAACGCTCTGAAGCCCCTTACGCAAACTGGCGAGTACCTCAACATCAAAATACAGCGCTACGGCAAAGAAGCAAGGCAAGGAGTAGGATATTTAGAAGATGGCACTATGGTTGTCGTCAATGGGGGCGCTGACTACATAGGAGAGGTGATCAAAACACAGGTTCTCTCTGTCAAACACACTTCATCAGGCCGTATGATCTTCTGTAACGCCTGCGAAGACGATGAAGACTTTAATGTCACACATGAATACGCACATGCCGGCCCTAACCTCGAAAACCCTAATAAGAGCTATTTTGCTCTATGATCCTCGGAATAGGCAACGATATCATCGAAATTGAGCGGATTAGATCCTCTATTGAAAAGTATGGGGAGAAGTTTCTGAATAAAATGTTCACTTCAGCAGAACAAAAATATTGCCTATCCCACAAAAAAGACCCTGCAAAAAACTTTGCGGGGCGCTTTGCCGCCAAAGAAGCTTTCGTTAAAGCCCTCGGCACCGGATTTCGTGAAGGTGTTTCCTGGTTAGATATCGAGATTCTCAATGATGAAAAAGGGAAACCTCAAGTGAGCGTTTCCCCCAAATTAACAAAACAAACAAAAAACAGTAACTTTTTTATCTCTATCAGTCACTGCCGCGACTACGCGACAGCTATGGTAGTTATTACTGCCACTCCCAATCATTGACTGGAAGTCTTCCCCCTTCTAAAAAGCCAAGTTCAACGGGTGCTTTCAAGTGATCTCCTTTTCCATGCCAGGCAATTTTCCAGGCATTTTTGGTGCCATTACTCGCGTTTTGGCTCCACAAATCACATGATCTATTCCACTTTTTTGGCGTTTTTCCGCTATTGCGGATCAAATACGTAAGCGCAGCCGATGCTACAGCTAAAATTGTCTCTAAAACACCCAAAACGCACAATGCAGCCGCGTCAAAACGAGCAAGCCCTTTCATTGGTTTGTCATCAAGCCTTTGAGCCGCGACTAATCCTTCGCCAACGCCCAAACTTAAACTCATTGTTAAACCTTCCATTTTATAATCCCCCTTTGTTGAAGAAACATCATCATAAAACAAAGATATTAAGAGAAGATTAATAAAATATTAATTATAAGTAAAATTGAAAAAAAATAAAATTTATCCGTATTTAAAATTAAATTAATTAACCCTTAATAACATTACTTTACAATGAAGACAAATCCACAGCAAGGAGGTTAACAATGCAAGGATTAACTTTAAGCCTATCGCATCTGGCGGGTCAAGGGCTTGAACATGCAAAGGAAAATGAGAGAAATAGTGAATTTAGTACTACATGGACTCAACGAGCAGCTCGATCAGGTGCTGCAGTTACAGGTATAGTAGGTGTGGCTGAAGCCATTATTGCTATTGTAGCAACTATTATTACCTACGGCAGTTACAAGCTTGGAGCAACATCTGACTATTACAATAAAAAGTGTGTTGAATGGATCCAAAATGCATGTAGAGGAATCAGCAACGCCTGGGAAGTTGCTGTCAATAATAATGGAAATAACCTGAAATCTCATGTTAGTGCGACAACGTATGAGCGTGTGCGTCGGCTACCTGGTGGAAGCTGGGAATAGGAATGAAAACAAGTTTGGAGGGATTTATTCCCTCACGCGAAACATCGAAGCTGAGAGCGAGGGCAATGTCATCAACTTAAGAAAATCCTCTAGCACAATGGAGTTTCCATCATCGCATGTAATTCATGAACTAAGACGAGCGAATGTCGGGTAATTTATATCCCTCGCTTGAAGTGATTATGCGTAGCATGATCACGGAGAAGCGAGGCTTGCGAGGGACTTGTCCCGAGCAATAATGGTTGCGAGACTAATAATTTCCTTAAGTTGATGACATTGAGAGCGAGGGGAACGCCCCCTCGCCACTATTTTCTAAGCACCATCAGTCAACTTATCCAAAGCATCTCTGGCGGATTTAGCGCCAACCTTAACCTTTTCAACTACTCTTCCTGCTATGGTAGTGGGAACAGGCTTATTTAAACCATTAGTCTTACCACAGGCGATTTGCCAAAAGTTTTCACAACCTCTAGTGGCATTATTACTCCATCGCTCACAGTGTGCATGCCACTCTTTTGTTGAGTCATTGCAATTTTTCAAAAGAGAGGTTACGACCATCAACACGCCTGATACAACAGCTTCAATTGCCGCAGCTACTAAGCAAATACCGGCACCTGCACGGTAAGCCATTGACACATCTTCTTCGTCTTGTTTATTCGCCTTCTCGCACGCCTTTCCTAATTCCAGACTTATAGGCAACATAACACCATTAAATTCCATAAAGATCTCCTTGTTGTAGAATTCTACTGAAAGGGCGAAAGTCTAGTAAAATTACAATTATTACTCAATCTCGAATTCACAACCTTCTGCGATTAGGTTGTCGATATAGTTGAGATCGTAATTACCTTTAAGAAAGTTAGGATCCTCTAACATGTAAAGATGAAAGGGAATCGTAGTGTGAACTCCCCCAATATGAAACTCTTTTAAGGCGCGCCTGCCAACGGCAATTGCCTCTTCACGATTATGCCCCTTGACAATGAGCTTTGCGATCATAGGGTCGTAATTAGGAGGAACAACGCCACCAGAGTAACAGGCGCTATCAACACGAACATGCGGCCCTCCAGGCGGAAGATAGTATTCCAATCTCCCAGGTGATGGAGTGAACTGTTTTGCAGGATTTTCAGCATTGACACGGAATTGTATGACATGTCCCTTAAAATCAATATCTCTTTGAGTAAACTGTAGTTTCTCCCCCATGGCAACACGAAGTTGCTCTTTGACAAGATCAACACTGGTCAACTCTTCCGTAACGGTATGCTCCACTTGAATGCGCGTGTTCACCTCCATAAAATAGAAGTGATGATTTTCATCTAAAAGGAATTCTACTGTTGCTAGAGAGTGATAATCAGCAGCTTTGACCACATTTACAGCTGCACGCCCCATCTTTTCACGCAATTTTGGAGATAATATGGGACTTGGAGCTTCCTCGATTAACTTTTGACGCCGTCTTTGTATGCTACAATCACGCTCCCCAAGATGAACATAATGCCCAAACTTGTCCCCTATAACTTGAACTTCCACATGACGTGGATTAAGAATCATCTTTTCAAGATAAATATCGAGATTACCAAAGCTCACTTCTGCTTCTGCTCTTGCCGCGGCAAATTGTTTTGAGAACTCTTCTTCGCTATTTGCGATGCGAATTCCACGACCCCCTCCACCAGCTGCCGCTTTTATAAAAACCGGAAAGCCAATTTTCTTAGCCTCTTCAAGCGCCTCTTTGGGATCACTCACAATTCCATTGGTCCCCGGAATAATCGGACAACCAGCTTTCTTAGCGATCGATTTTGCTCTGGATTTATCACCCAACAGAGCTATCGCCTTGGATGGAGGTCCGATAAAGTTAAGACCGCAACTCTCACAAATCGAGGC
>JAJFMB010000148.1 GCA_021772355.1 Chlamydiota bacterium
AGGGCTGCTGTAAGAGAGAAGGGATGATCTCATCTAGGATTATAGCTTTCCATCTTTCATCGCGAATGTCGATATAGGCGTTTTCTTGCCAATTAGGGTTATTTCCAACGGTCAAACCAAGTTTTTTAACCTTTTCAAAAAGAGGGTGCGATTGGTGTATTTCGCCAATATTGAGGTAGCCGATTGTAGAGACGCCTCTTTTTTTGTATTCCTTTAGATCATTCAAGGGGTTTGGTTGCAAAATAACGAGTTGAAAAGAGGAGAGTTCTGAGGGATTGGCTGTATTTCCGTAGTAGGCAGCCCATTTTTTTAGGTGTGGTTCAGCGATTAACATGACAGAATTAAGCGAGATGAAAACAAATGCAATGATCAATCGCGTCATAAAAAAACCAGTTTTAAATTATTATAATACGAAGCGGCGCCTCGAATGACGCCGCTTCAGGAAAATTAGGTTCCCGGAGGAGGCTCAGCTACAATCGAATCTAGAGCAACAGTGCTTACATAAGGAATGAAGCCATTGTTACGCTCGAGCTCGTAAATATCAGCAATCATGGATTGCTCGATAGGCAACCAGTAATCTAAAGTGTAGACCTTTAAAGCTGGAAAAGCTGCTTGAGCAGATTGCAATATATTTACCTGAAAATCGTAGTCTTGCTGTGGAACTAGCTCATAGAGCTGAGTTGCGAAGTTATAACGTGTATAAACCTCTTCACCAAGTTCCATATCAATGTCGTTTCCTACGTCATCAAGAATGTCGTAAGCGCGGTTCATCATAATAGGGAGGGTTGGATAAGCAGCGCGAATTGTTTGTACTAAATCAATCGCAGCATCAACCATTCCCATGTACTGAATAGGATCTAATCCCTCAAGATACGCAGCATTGTCTAAAGTGTCGTAAAACAACCCGTCAAAACCCTGATACATCACGTACGGGATGATGGTGTTGAGTACAAAACTCTTCCATCTTGGTTTGCGGATGTCGATAAACCAAGACCCTGGAAAATTTGGGTTTTCAAAAAGAAGAAGGTTTTTGCGTTTTACAGTATTAAAATACCATCGGTAATCTCCTACTTCACCTAAGCTTATGTAGCCTAAGGTAGTAATGCCTTGATCGATAAAACCTTGCATTGGGGGATGGTACTCTTGATCCAACACAACAAGGTCATATGCACTAAATTCTGATGCATCTGCCTGGTCGTTGTAGTAGACACAGTAGCGCTCTGGCTCGACGGCATAACCGAATGAGCTAGTCAGTGCTAACAGTGACAGTAGGGCACATGTTAGTTTCTTCATAGTCACCTCTTTGTTAATAAGGAATCTCCGATTAAGATCATCAGAAACCGGAAATTCCTAAGTTTAAAAAAAAACCCACGATAAGCGTGGGCAAAAAATAATCTTCTTTTAATAGGACAATGCTGATAGTCAGATTTCGTTTCTGCACTTCGTTGTCAACTCTAATGAATTAGATTAAAGAAATTCATGCTAAATGAGTGTAGAGGATATCGTCAACTAAATTTTTTTGATTGAAAACGGTCTAGTAAGAAAAGAAAGAGGAGAGAAAGTAAGATTCCTGTGCTTAAAGAGGAAAGGCAGACAATGACAAGGCTATAAGTGTTGAGAAGCCCTGCAACAAAAAAAGCAAATCCTGTTCCAAGGATCATAGGAACGGCATAAGTCATCTGTGTACGGACGTGGTCCATATGAGGAGTTCCGGTACTTGTTGCAGACATCACGGTTGTATCGGATATAGGAGAAATATGATCTCCTGCTACACAGCCGGAAAGAACGGCACCGAGGACAGGTAAAAGAATGGGAATCTGCTCTAAGGTTGTTGGGGTTTCAAGATGTAAAAAAGAGATGATGAGAGGGATGGCAATGGGAAACATAATGGCGGCAGAACCCCATGAAGAGCCTATAGAGAAGGAAATAGTACATGCCGCAATAAAAAACATAAGGGGAAGCATAGTTAGGCTGACAGATCCAACCATTAAATTTGCTAAGTATTGACCGGTAAGCAGGTTGTTACGCAATAAGTCACCAAGTGTCCACGCTAGGAGCAAAATGATAATGGCGGGTGCCATAAGCGTGATCCCTTCCCAGTACAGGCTTGGTATCTCACTCCATTCCACTTTACGGCGAACGATGAGAAACAACGTGCAAAAAAGAAGAGCAACTATACCTCCGGTAAATAGAGCAATCGCAGCATTTGAGTATTGTAGTGCTTGGAAACAGCTGCGCGTGCCGCAAAAGATCGTGGCTTCTCCAGAGAAGAGCAATCCTCCAATCACTGAGATAACGAGCACGACAATAGGAACGATGAAGTCAAGAAGCGACGCTTTTTCTTTGTTTTTCTCGTGCGGGTCATGAGGGTAACTTTCAAAATCGGTCCTACCTCCTTGGAGGTTTCCCGTTGTCTTAGCAATGTGTTCGTACTGACCCATTAGGCCGAAGGAAATTCTTCTTCGGACAATGTAAAAGCTGGAGGTAATAATGATAAAGGAATAGACGATAAATGGAATGATGCTCAGGTAGGTGGAAAATGGAGAGGCGAGAATAAGCGTTTTCTCTTGAGGGAGTGAAGAAACACCGTTTTCCCTGAGAAAGCCGATAATTGCTGCAACCCAACTGGAAAAGGGGCACATAATCGCTAAAGGCGCAGCCATAGAGTCGACGAGAAATGCAAGTTTGGCGCGTGGAATTTTTTGTGCATCTGTTAAGGGACGCATTACCGACCCCACCGTGAGACTGCTAAAGTAGTCGTCCATGAAAATAAGAATAGATAACAATAGTGATGAAGTTTCGGTGCTTTTTTGATCTTTGATATAGCGGCGAATCACATTGCCGTAGGCGTAAGCTCCTCCTGAGTGTCGGATGAGGGTTACAATAATTCCTAGGACGAAGAGAAAGATACAAATAAATGAATTCCAACTTTCCCAAAAGCGAGAGAGTGAGAAGAAATTTTTTAACTCAAGATTTTGCCATATTTTGAATACCGCAAGCTCGCCTGTTTCCACAGGAGAGAAGTTTGTCGCTATTGCCGCGCCCACGATTATCCCTGTTAAAAGGGACAACCAGATGTTGCGGGTCAGGTAGCCGAGGGCAAGTACGACAACCGGAGGGAAAATTGATAAAAGTGAAGGTTCCATAATAGTTGTTACCAATTGTATAGGAATGGCAGAAATCTATCAATATGCCAACATAAAATATTCTAAATTCGAGGAATTAAGACTCTGAAAAAAAAATGCTAGGAGATTCAGTGAAGGGTTGATAATTTATTTCAATATAGGGGATAAAAGTGAAAAAGAAGCACACACTTTTATATCAAAGGTTTTACGATGAACCCCACTACTCCTATCGCTTTTTCTGATGCTGTAGAAAAGAGCATTCAAGAAGTGTCTGCCGAGCGTCAACTCGGCGCCTCACAGGTTTCCGATATGAGCGCGCAGTGCTATATCGCTTTTTCCGAGGAAACTGCTGTAAACACACAGGATGAGTTTTGGACAAGACTTTACGCGCTCAGTCGTAAACTTGTTTGGGCACAGCCTGATATGGCGCCTATTTTTTCTTTAGCTAACGCTATGCTAAGTGCAGTGCAAGAGGCAATGAATTTAGGTGGTACTGTACAACAGCTTCAAACTGTAGTGAGGAAGGTCGCAGAGGGGTCAATAGAGCAAACTAAGGAGGCTCAGAAGAATATGAGTATCTTAGGAATGTCGTTGATTGAAGAAAATGATACGATACTCACCCACAGCCATAGTTCCTCAGTGCAAAACCTGCTAATCAAAGCGCATCGTAGCGGGAAGTCTTTTCAAGTTATTGCTACAGAATCAAGGCCCGGTCTTGAAGGGAAAAAAATGGCGCAAGATCTTGGTAGACAGGGAATTATGACAACTCTTATCGTAGAAGCCGCTGCCTTAGGAATGATGGATCGTTGCCATAAAGTTTTTGTAGGGGCCGATCGTATTTCAGAAAAACATTTTGTGAATAAAGTGGGTACGCGGGCTATAGCGCTTGGGGCAAAGGAATTGGAACGAGATTTTTTTGTTGTTTGTGACACCTCCAAATTTGTTCCTAAGCGTTTTGGGGCTTTTGCCCGCAAACAGCATCCACCGGAAGAGGTTTTGGAGCAGCGCTATCCCAACGTTATTGTGGAAAACCCTTATTTCGAAGCGATTCCGCTATCACTAGTTACCGTGATCATTTGCGAAGAGGGACTTCTACCGCCTGCCGGTGTGATCGATCATCTGCAGCAAACTGTGTATTTTCCTGAAATGCTTGAGCCAGAGTAAATTATCAAACAATTCTCGTTCATAGGTTTTGTAAACATGCGATGACCTGTTCATCTTGAACAGGAGCAAAGTCGGTATAGAATTGACCTACGGCATAAAAGCCCGGAGGTGTCATGAGACAGAAAACCTCATCAACAGATTCTTCGAACTTGGACATAGCGTGGGAAGGAGCAACTGGAATTGCGACAACAATCTTATTGGCTTTTTCCGCTTTTATCGATGCTATTGCTGCTCGCATTGTAGCTCCTGTAGCAAGGCCATCATCGACCAAAATCACCGTTTTCCCTTCTACGTCTCTTGAGCTGCGGTCTTTACGGTATAGTTTCAGGCAATACTCGGCCCGAGCTTTTTCATCGGCAGTTTTTTTTTCAATGTAGTCTTTTGGGATTGAAAGCTGTTTAATTACATCTTCGTAGAAAATCCCTTTTCCTGTTTCTGTTATTGCGCCGATAGCAAATTCGGGATTTTGAGGAGAGCCGATTTTCCTTGGACAGACAATATCTAAGGGGACATTCAAACTTTTCGCAACCGCAAAAGCTGTAATGACTCCCCCTCTAGGGAGCCCGATTACTATTGCTAAAGGATCATCTTTGTATTTTTTTAGCAGAGAAGCAAGTTCTTTACCGGCTTCACTGCGATTTTTGAGGCGCATAAGCTTACCTCGAGATGGCAGCTAAGCGTTTCCAACTACGATAATTAGGGTAATCCATTGTTTCATACCACGATCTCTCGGCTTGGCAGTAGCAATACCAGTAGCGCCAGCTTTCATAGCTGCAAGTGGTAGGCTGAGTGCAGGGCTTTGCATAGGTTCTGCACCGTTTTTGTACAGGTGGATATGTACTAGCACATTGTGCATCAACACCTTGAAAACAGAGTATTCCTAGTACTCCTAGTAGTAATCCCCATTTCATAGGAAGGCCTCCTTCTTATTCATTCTCTTCAATTTTGGCATATGTGTTTACAAGAATTTAATCAATCCTTTCATATTGAGTTTATGTAAATATATTTTTAATCTATAAGGTTTAAGGGGATAAGGGTGATTCCATTTCCGTGTAGGCTCTCGATTAATTTTGTGATATTTCATGCTTTATTAAATTGGTGTAAGTCTTATATTTTATTCAGTGATGGAAGAAATTTGCGGCTACATTGAACGGATCACTTTTCACAACGTGGAGAATGGTTTTTCAGTATTACAGCTTAAAGAGTCTAAGAAAACGCAGTTGACGTGCGTTGTGGGGACGTTGCCAGGTGCTCAGCCGGGAGAAACGGTGCGCTGTTGGGGGCAATGGAAGAAGCATCTAGTACATGGTTTGCAGTTTGATCTGAAGAAATACCAGGTAGAAGCACCGGCGGATTTGATAGGAATTCAAAAGTATCTTGGTTCAGGGCTTGTGAAGGGGATCGGTCCGGTTTACGCTTCTCGGATCGTCGAAAAATTTGGCTGCGATACTTTAAAGGTTATCGACGAAAAACCGGAGCAGCTTAGTGAAGTGCCGGGGCTTGGCAAGAAGCGTATTCAACTTATTATAGGGTGTTGGTCTGAGCAAAAATCTATTCGCAATGTGATGATCTTCTTACAGGCTAATGGGGTGAGTCCCGCGTATGCGCAAAAAATTTACAAAACTTATGGCGATGATAGTATCAAAAAGGTGCGGGAAAATCCTTACCATTTGGCTCGTGATATTTTTGGCATAGGGTTTAAGTCTGCTGACCGGATCGCCAAGAACATGGGGATCGCTCACAATTCACCTCAGAGAATCGACTCAGGTATCGAGTTTGTTCTTTTTGAACTTTCGAGTGAAGGGCATGTTTGCTTTCCTTTGGAGGAGTTTAAACAAGAAGCTGCTAAAACGCTCGAGGTTGAAATTGCAGAAGTGGAGCCTCGTTTACCGCTTCTTGCTAATGAGAAGAGGGTAGTGTTGGCGGAATTAGATGGAACATACATCTGGGTGCAGCGTTTGTTTCTTTCAGAAGTGGGGATTGCGCATGAGATCAAGCGCTTGATAGGTGCACAGTGTTTCTTGCGTAAAGTAGATATGAGCCGGGCGCTTCTCTGGGTAGAGGAGAAGCTCAAGATGCAGCTTGCCCCGAACCAGAAAAAGGCCGTGACGATGGCCCTTACCGAAAAAGTACAGATCATTACTGGTGGCCCGGGAACGGGTAAGAGCACGATTACGAATGCCATATTGCGCATAACTGAAAAATTAACAAGTCGCATCATTTTAGCTGCTCCCACGGGAAGAGCTGCGAAGCGAATGAGTGAGATTACTGGGAAAAAGGCCTCGACGATTCACAGTTTGCTCGAGTTTGATTTTAAGAAGGGGGCATTCAAACGCAACCGAGAAAATCCTATAGATTGCGATCTTATCATCGTTGACGAGGCGAGTATGATCGACACTGTACTGATGTATTGTTTGCTGCGTGCCATTCCCGACCATGCGCGTGTGGTTTTTGTTGGTGACATCAATCAACTTCCGAGTGTAGGTCCGGGAAATGTCCTAAAGGATCTGATCGCTTCCCGGACACTTCCTGTAACACTTCTCAACGAGATTTTCCGACAGGCTGCCGGTTCAAAAATCATCACAAATGCGCATCGGATTAACGAAGGAATTTTCCCCGATATTCGAAATACAGGTTCTCACGATTTCTTCTATATGGAAGAAGAGGACCCGGAAAAATTACTGGCAACGATTGTCTCACTCGTCACAAAGCGATTGCCCGGAAGATTTAAATTTCATCCCTATGATGATATTCAGGTGCTTGCACCGATGAAGAGGGGAGTGATCGGTACGGAAAATATCAATACTGTTTTGCAAAAAACACTCAATAAAAATAACCCTCCCTGTTTTGTTGGAGGTCGCCATTTTGCTTTGGGCGATAAGGTGATGCAGCTGCGCAACAATTATAACAAGGAAGTCTATAATGGCGATGTGGGAAGAATTGTCAAAATCAATCACGCAGATCAACAACTCATTTTAAAATATGATGAGCGGCTTGTGCCTTACGATTTTTCCGAGTTAGATGAGGTGGTGCTTGCCTACGCTGTTTCTATTCACAAATATCAAGGAAGTGAATGTCCTTGTGTGGTGATACCTGTTCATACAAGTCATTTTATGATGCTGCATCGCAACCTCCTTTACACGGGTGTCACAAGAGGGAAGCAGATGGTTGTGATTGTCGGAACAAAGAAGGCGCTTGCGATCGCTGTTAAAAATGATGAAGTTAAAAATCGTCATAGCGGGCTCAAGCAGTTTTTACAAGCATGAAACAACTGAAGCGCATTA
>JAJFMB010000149.1 GCA_021772355.1 Chlamydiota bacterium
CTACAGTCGAACAAGTCACCTCAGGGATTGAGGATATATTACGTAAACCAACAGCAATAAATGCTGCTAGAATCGCACTACGGCAGACATATTGGCACTTAGATCAGTTAAATGGATTTTTAAAAAGTGATATCCATCGCTCAGACCATCTGTGTTTATGGGTCGTCGCAAGTCACTGTGCCTGGGCAATTGAACAAGCTCTTACCTACAGTTTGCATTCTCAGGGAAAACCTGTTCCCCCCGGACACAATTTAAGGTTGCGCTATGACTCCTATAAACCGGGAGAGAGATATTTCCCTGACATCATTGACCAACTTTATCTTTTCAATCACTGGTCGCGCTTTCCTTTGGAAGGGAATGCAGAATACAACGCTAGAAGCATAATTCTTTCTAAACCACGTCTCCCCAAATTGTTGTTAAAAATGGTGCAATATACTGAAGAAAAAGACACGAAAAACCCGGATTTAAATGACATGATCACCAATACGTGTACTCTTCTTCAAGAAGTGCTCGGGTTATCACCCAAAGAAGTAGAGAAAAAAAGTAAAGTACCCCTCATCTCAATAGACAAAATTGAACATGCTCAAGTTACGCAGATTATTCAACAGTTGAATACGACTATAACCACCCTTCCTGCCGATACTAGGAGAGCAGACAAACTCAAACAGGCACGCTCATCGTTGCAATTACTTAACGAAGTTCTTGATAATTTCACCAGCGCCACGACACCTCAACAACTCAATTCATCGGTGGTATGCACTCTAAATTTACTCCAACACGCTATTTCAGAGATCCTATCCTATCACCTCCTATCCAATGGTCGTGTCTTAGATGGTAAACATGAGATTTCAGATTTTGCCGCCCAGCTGGGAATAAACACAGGAGACGTAGGAGAGATCTTCCATAAATTTAGCCAAAAAGGGCGCTATCCCGTAAACTGTCCTGCCAAAGGCGAGGCGGCAAAACTCGTTGACGAGTGCGAAGTCTTATGTAAATCCCCCCCTATAGAAGATGGATGTACCCCTGTTTCATCTACAGCAGATTCCTTCGGATGGAAACTCCAGAATGCAGGCACAACTCCTGAAAAAATCAGAGAGAGATTAGAAGTTGTCGTATCAAAGAGCTGTGAGTTTTTGAGTCAATCCCTCAAAAAGTAAGGACTTCAAAAAGATCTCTAAAATCTGAACGTATTAATATTAACACTTTCCAGAAATCACTTTATTAACAAAACCTCAACTACCATAAAAAATTTAATTATATTTACTTAATACAAGTTAATAATTATAATTATCTTCCAATACAACTAAGGTCAAGTTTTTATGGCAAATAGCAATCATCCCGTTCCTGTTACTACACCCAACCTAATTCGGTTTCCTGGGCTATGGATAACACAACAAGTTCATAGTGATCCAAGGGTTCAAAATTCGCGGTTTACCAATATTAGCACGCACGAACAAAAATTGAAAAATATGTTTGGTCATCTCTTTGGACGTTTTTTGAAAACATTAGAAGAAACTGCCAAACCCAACGTCACAACCCTGGCCAAAAGTGGCGCGTTGAAAATGTTCCACGAACAGATGCGTATCTGCGATCTGTTCAGTGCGCTGATTGAGGATCTTATCCAACACTACAAAACTCAATATCCCGAAGACACTACAATTGAACAAGAATGGAAGGATGTTCTCATTGCCTACGCTGAGCACCGATATGAGACAAATAAACTTGGAGATTCTCCGTTTTTATCATTTGCAAATAAACTTTTAGAACGGCTTAGGATCGTCGAAAAAGAGTCTGAAGAATATAAGAATATTTTTGAAACTTTATCACATCTTAAACCGTTACTCGAAGATCCTACGATTTCCGATTTGTTATTATGCGCATTACATCACCCAGAAGTTCATGTAAAGGATGCCGCTACAAGTATAATGTCAAAAAACGAGCAAATGACATGTGAAATACATCTTCCATATAGTTCTTTAGTCCAGGCATTTCGTATAGCATCAGCGAGATTTCAAAATGACCTTGAGCTAATTGAAAAATCTGTGGTTGATGAGCTTGAGGAAGCTAAACAATCCTTAAGTGATGGGATAAAGAGTTGGGATATTATCGCTTCACTCAATAGTCCTGGTTATTATAACTCCATCTGTACAACCGAGTCGAAAATCAAAAATAAAATCCAAAAACTACGACAATTAGTTTCTGATTTCAATCGACTAGACTTTGCCAATCTAGAAAGCATACAACCAATACCTGCTGAACTAGGCGTAGATCTCCCTCAACCTACTGACCAACTCCTTTCGGATCTCAATGGGATAAAAACGAAAATCATAAAAAACAAAGATCCTACCATCGGCTCGCGCAAAAATGGAGAAAAAATTCAAGCTACCCCTGAAGAATTTGAAAGTCTTATTAAAGCTCATAAAATCATGCGAAAATGTCACAAACTATGGGACCTTTTTGTTGTTTTACGTATACAAGACTTAAACAGAATGATAACTGTCATCAACGCAC
>JAJFMB010000150.1 GCA_021772355.1 Chlamydiota bacterium
GGGGCTGCTGGCAATTTCAGAGCTTTGGGATAATTAGTTTACTATTTAGAATTATTATTTATTTTTTCTCTAAGGCCGACATGGCACTGGCTTTGTTGAAAAAGTAAAAAGAGGATCGTCCAAGTGCTCAGGAAAGTGAGAGTCTCCTTTTTTCACTTCAGTTAAGTGAACTTGTTTATCATTAAGGATTCTCTTCGCTCTCCCGAGCTCTCGCGACGATTTAAATAATGGCTGCGATACGCAAAAGCAAGATGAATACACCAATCGTTGTTAGAGTAAGAAAAAAACTTAAGCTTAGTCCAAACGGAGTGTCCCAGCTATACCATCTTCCTAGTCCCTTATAACAATTTTTGTGTGGATCTTGATGTTCCATAATATCTTCCTTTATTAAAAATTATTCAATATAGGGTCTACGATGACGTAAGATCCCTTTAGTTTCATTTAACTAATTATAAATATTAATATAAACAGTTTGATTCATTAAATTTTGTGAGGGTAGGCTGATAATTTACATATGGCAATTATTTGAGTGCATTGATATTGTTATTAATACAAGAACATGTTATCATCTGTCTTAAACCATTCATTCGGAGGATGAGATGAAAAGATGGGTTTGGATGACTATATTATGTCTTCACATGGGACTTGCCTGGTCAGGGGAAGAAGCGAGTTGGAAAAATAAAGAGACTGCTCCATTTATAGAGGAAATTGTAAAGGAAGGTGGTGAGAGCCTCATTATCTTAACCAATGGAGCAATTCTACGCTTACGACCTGTCATGTACTATGTTCAGGGCTTAAGCGATTATATCGGAAAGGACACTAACTCCTATTTCCTTGCGCGTAGAAAATACGATAACGTTGATGAGATTAAGTCGAATTGGGATTTGCAATTAGATTTTGTTGTTGGCCAGCCATGTCAAATCGTTCTTCCTCATGAAAAGTGGAATGACCGCTATAAAAGCATGTGGTTTGCTTGGGTTTGGGATCCTTTCTATAAAGAGACATATGAAAATATCCCCATAGACAAAACCTCCTGGCGCAAGGTCACGCACTATACATACTATTACGACACGATCCCTTTAAACTTCCACGACACATCTGTTAACGCCGCTCCTTTAAGAGCCACTCTCTATGAGCATCCGCATGAGAAGTATTTTTTTCAAAATTCTTTTCCTTCCTCCCCGCGGTCGTTCCATTACGACAAGGGGCATATCGTGGAAGCTGAACTTTTACAGTTTGTCGATACGATAGAAAGCGTGGAAGAAAATCTCATCCAATTTGCTAATAGCAAGATTTTTGCAAATCTCAGAGAAGAGATGCGCTGGGATGTGGAAGATAGGGTTGAAGTGCACTATTTCAACGACGGAATTTATGAGCTTCGGAATCTTTCAAAAGAGGGCGAAGTTAAGCAGGCTGTTTTAAGTGATCCCGCCTTCACGGATTTGAGAGAAAGTGCAATATATAAAACACTTCAATTGGAGAGAAGCGAGGAGCAGCTGCAAAAAAATGAAATTGATGCACATGAACTCCTTTACAGTAGCATTGCAACAGATTATTTAGCTCAAGCCAAGCTATCGTTGCGCTTTATTGACAACATCAACCAGAAAGGAAAAAGCTTTACTCCCTTTTCCTACAAGGGACAAACTGCTGCCTGCAGTGATTATAGGCCCCTCAATCACGCGATCACTAGGGAAAACCTCGAGATGGTCAATCTGCTGTTGCAGCATGACGCAAACGTGCGCGAGGGCGGTTCGGCTGGTTACACCAAGGAGATCCTGTGTATACTGAAAAAAGAGGGGGCAGCTAACGAGCGCATCAAGAACATGAAGAAAATTCTCAAGGCATTAAGGAAGAAAAAGTAGGTTTATTCATGCTGTCTTGCAGCCATTGCATGATCATAAACACCTTTAGCGCACTAATAGTAGGGAATCAGGTGTTATTCAAAAATTAATACGCTCTTAATCTGAAATTTACAATGCAGCTTTAACATTTAGGGTTTGATTAGAAAAGTTGTCGTAATGCGTTGTAAAATAATAAATTTATACAGAAATTCTGATGGTTTAAAGGGAGAGGCTTATCTGCGCCCTTTGAAAGCTTATCAAGGGTTTTTTACTAAAAATAAGTTTGTATATTTTGTGACCGCTCCATTTTGTTATCCCGTTGTGGGATTAGTTGCTGCTTTTGGACTTGTTTTGAGTTGGGCAGATCTTGTCTGCAAGAACCAAGAGGTAATGCGTTTGTTGGATCAAATTGTCTTGGGAGTTCTAGAGGCTCGTGTGGTTCAGCATCGTCACTTTGAGTTTACGTGTGATCAAGAGTATTGTTGGAACGAAAAAAGACATCGTCATGGAAGTGGTGAGAAGTTTGTTCTGGAGAAAGAAAATGTGCAACAGATACACCGCGTTATAGAGAAGAAGATCGACGAGCTTACCAAGAGCGCAGAGTTGTGCTGCTTTCGATGCGTGGGAACGACCGAAAGCAATGGTAAGCTCATCTATACGTTATTTAGCTGATCTTTTTGATGCTAGTGATCTCGATGGTTTCGACAGGGACATCGCCATGCATGCCGCGATTTCCAGTCTTTGCTTGTTCGATTTTATCAATGACATCCATACCAGTAGTTACTTCCCCAAAGACACAATAGCCGTATTCTTGGGGATTTTTACCGCGGAAATCTAAAAAGGAGTTATCGACTGTGTTGATGAAGAATTGGCTTGTTGCGCTATCAACATCAGATGTTCTTGCCATCGCAACCGTTCCCCTTTTATTTTTAAGGCCATTTTCTGCTTCGTTTTTAATAGCTTTGCGCGTTTCTTTTTGGTTAAAGTCGGAAGTAAATCCTCCACCTTGAACCATAAAACCGTCTATTACACGGTGGAAAATGGTGTTATCATAGTGTCCATCTTTGGTGTATTGCAAAAAGTTTTTCACGGTTAGAGGGGCTTTATCAGCATTCAATTTGATTTGGAATTTACCCAAATTAGTCGTGACTTCGACAGTGGTGTTGTTTGTGTTTTCTTCCATGGCATTTGCTCCTTCAGTTAAAATTAAAAATATAGCCAATAGGCTAAAGATTGTTTTTTTCATCATGTTACTCCAATTTTTGCAAAGTAGATTGCAGTGTTTTGTTCATGCGAAGAGTAGTAGGTGATCCAAAGATGTTGATCGTATTCGACCATTCCAGGATAAGAGCTATCTCCGCCACTTGGTAAAACCAGTTTAGGTGTTAAATCATCTAAGGTCATATCTGCGACGACCACTTGTTCCATTATGTCATAAGGGGTTGGCCATATGATACGTCCTGATGCCCACATTTTGTTCTCGTTATTAATAATAAAGTTTGGACCCCCTAAATGTCGGGAGGCTTCATTCCAAGTCCAGTGCATATAAGGTGGCTTACTGTGACCTATAAGGTTGTAGGCTAACCACTCATTTTGTTCCTTTTCACGCCGTCGCAGAAGGGCTACCATGGTGCCATCCGGCATAAAGCGCAACGTCGCTTCGCTAGGAAAATAGGAAAGTTTGAAATGACAAATTTCGCGATACTCTAAGGCATCAACGGTTTCGTAAAGACCGATTTCCCATGGCTTTTTTTTGTTTAAGGGATCTGATGGTCGGTAGGAGATCGTGTAGCCTTTCTCCCCAAACCAGGTGAGGCGCCAGGGCCATTCATGTTCACCAAAGCATGTTTTAGGGGGGAGCCAGGTCACGCCGTCTGATGAAAAGGTGACGCGAGGCGAACGGGTGACGTATTTTTCTTCATTATCGCAGATGACGCCTTCCATCAGTAACAAGAGTTTTTCGTCAGGAGTTATGGAAAACTTGGGGTCACGTAGGTCTACGCCTTCTTCCGCAAAAAGCGCAACAGATGTCCAGTTTAAAGTGTCATCGCTGGAAATAATGCGAATTTTTCCTAGATCTTTGTGGACGTGTTGGGCTCCTTCTCGAAAGCAGCAGTACCACCGATTACCGTAGCGGATGAGATCTGTCATCGCGTTGTGCGGGGCGCTATCCCATATTTTCTGTAGCGAAAGAAGTTTTAAATTTGTCATGCTAGAGTAGCATAACGAAATTTTCTCTAGTGAGCAAGTGATGAAATACTCTCTGCATTTTGTAGATTCTGAATGTTCCGATTGGGATCTCTTTGTTGATTGGTCTGTTGAGTACATTGAGGAAAATTGGGAAAGGGTTGATCGAACTGACTATGACCAAGAGTTGCGAAGAAGATTTGAAGAAGGGAATCGCTTTTGCATACTACTAAAGTATCAAAATAAGTTTATTGGGCTTGCTAATTTGTATGCGGAAGAACAGGTATTGCATATCGCAGAGTTCACGATCAGACCTGAATATAGAGGACAAGGGCATGGCTGTAGTTTTGCAGAGTTAGTCACAGATTGGGCAAAAAAGAATTCTTACATTCAAGTCTCGGCTGAGGTGGATCGCGACCAAAATCTTAGTAATTTATTTTGGCAGAAGTTGCAGTGGCAGTGTGATCGATCAGGACAGCGGAATCGCTACTATAGTGGTTAATCAACTATATTCTTCCAATGAAATTTGTTGTGCCGGCAAAGTTCATCCCAATAAGCTCGCATTTCAGCGGATAGGGAGTAACCCGGATGTGGCCAAACTTGAAATCCGCCATCTCCCCAAAAGCAACATTCTCCATCAATAAATGCCCACTTTCCTGTTCTTGTGAATTGAAGGTTTTCATGAGAAACATCACCTAATCCTAGGCTAACCATAGTATAAAGTTCTTCAAGCATATTTTTCAGGATGCGATTTTTCCATAAATATTTGTTCTTTTCGTACTCGAAGAGATTAAGCTTTTCAACCACCAAAATATAATTTTTCCGCTTATATCCCTCTTTAGCTTCATACGGTCTTCGAGGCAGGGGGTATAACCATTTTTTTGGAGCAATAAAGCGTGGGAGTTTTAGTATGTGGGTTGCAGCGTCGATTTTTCGTGCTGCCATCGCACGATTTAGCAGTTGTTTCCATGATGGGCAGGCGCGGCATACGTGTTCATAAACAGGTTTTTTTTGCACACAATGAGGAGGGGATTTAAGCAGGTCATTGTCATAGTGGAATTTAATAAGATAGTGCTGCCCGTAGCGATCCACAAGTTTGGGGTGTGAGGCGATTCTTGTTCCGCTTCCACTTACGAAAACAGTAAAACCTGCTTTTTTTGCAGCTTCTTCGTCAGAAGTGGCCCTTTCATTCTTGAAAATTTGATCGAGCTTACGCTTGATGGGATGGTCCGAAGGAATCAAATAGGGGGTAATCCAACGGCGCTCCTCTGAAGAGATATAGGGATTGTATTTCCAATTGTTGCAATTATCTGATGAGACAACTTGCTTTCGTGGATACAAGATCTCCTCAACCTGTTCGTACGAGGCTGCTGTGCAATATTGATTCAAAAAAAAGATTAAAAAAAGAAGGGGGCGGATGTTCATTATTGACCTGTTAATGTTGTCACATGTGAAACAGCAGCCTGCGCGATACCCTCTAAATGATAACCTCCCTCAAGTACAGAGATAATCTTCTGATTAGAGAAATTATTAGCAATATTCATCACGTAGTGCGTTAATAGTTCGAAATCTTTGACTTGAAGAGGTAGCGTTCCTAATGGATCTGTAATGAGCGCATCAAATCCCGCAGAAATAAAGACACATTCAGGCTGAAACTCTTGCATTGTAGGCACTAATTTTTTTTCAAAAGCAGAAAAAATCTGTTCACGAGCTGCTAGCTCTGGAGAAATCGGACAGTTGAGAATCCCAAAATGTTCATCGTTGGTTTCTGCTGAACCCGTGCCAGGATAGATTCCAGAGGCGTGGGTGCTAAAATAAAATACTGAAGAATCCTTTTCGAAAATTTCTTGCGTGCCGTTACCGTGATGCACATCCCAGTCAACGATCAACACCTTTTTAACGCCGTATTGTTTTTGTGCATACCGCGCACCAATTGCCACATTATTAAATAGGCAAAATCCCATGCCTTTATTGGAGCAGGCATGATGACCGGGAGGTCTTACTAAACAAAACGCGTTGTCGAATTGGCCTGTCATAACAGCATCAACTCCCGCTAAAGCTCCGCCAACTGCTAATTGAGCTATTGAAAAGGAATCTGCAGAAATTTGCACATCTCCCGAACTTAGTGTTGCTATTTCGCTGCGTGATAGAGCTGCTGTTTCATGTTTGACGAGATTTAGATATTCATCTGTATGACAAAGTCGAATTTCATCGTCTGTAGCAAAGCGCGGTGTGATTGTGTTTTGATCTGTTAACAGATTTGCGGCGACAAGAGCATTGTGGATTGCAGAGTATCTTTCAGGGCATTCCGGATGACCTATACCTGTAATATGCTTGGTATAATCTTTGGAACACACCACGCCTGTATTCGTTTTTCTCATGCGGATACTTTCACTTTTTGCAGCAGATTTTGTCAATTCCGCAAAATTCTGAATAAAGCTATTGCGCAATAAATCCCGCATTCGCTATGATCTCGATCGTTTTTAAAGCGGAAATGCTTCGAAAGCGAAAAGCGAAATCATCGAATCTCGCAAATGATTATTTGACAGTGGTAGAAAGGTAATGTGTAAACATTATTTCAAGAACATGATGAAGTTT
>JAJFMB010000016.1 GCA_021772355.1 Chlamydiota bacterium
ATAGAAGATAGTGTTCCTTTTTTTTAAACATATGGAGATTTGAGTTATGGCAAATGTTGCAGGTGTTCAAGCGGCTGGTTCAGCAACCTATGTAAGGCTTGATGGTGGTGCTAAGTTTTATGATAAAACGAGTGGTGTTGCTCAAGTTGTTTTTTCTAAGAGTTTATCAGATAAACATAAACAGTCGACTTATGAAGTTTCAATTAACAAAAAGAAATTAATCTTACCTATTACTGCAGTAGCAAATGTTGGTTTGGTAAGTCTTGTTCTATTTGGAAGCACGACAATCAAAGTAAAGAATAAAGGGGATGGTTTATTTAAAATTACCAAGGTTGATTCAAAGGGTAAAAACAAGTTTTATGTGGATACTCGCAATGTTGTCGATGACATTGCTCATTACGTTTATAACTATGTGCCAAAAGTTGTTTCTTTAGAAGAGGCAAAAGCTAAATTTGCGCATCTTCAAAGTGAATTTCCAAAATTTAAAGGGGATAGAATCGCGTTTAATCGGCACGGTGTTGGTGTTTTCGGATTTACTCCTGGCAAGGGGTATGATTTCTTTTGGGCAAAACCATCTGATGAGAAAGTAGGTTGGGTTGATTGCTTTTATAAATGTCGAAACGGAGACGGAGGATCTTCCTACGCTGTGTCGAGGGAAGGGTTTGTCCATTTTCATTATAAGGCACATGATGATACATATTTTATCAATGCCGAACCTGCGGTAGAGATAGTAATGACCGATTAGGGATGAAACCTTGTTTCTATCTCGCAGGAGTAGCCTCTAGAAGAGCCTTAATCAACATCTCTGCTAGCCACTCTTCGTATTCATCGCTTGTCCAGCCCCGTTCGATAACAAAGAGGCGGTAAAGGTCTCGGCCAGAGAGCGCCCAGATGATGTCCCGTGCTTTGGAAAGGGGGAGGGCAAGGTCGTTCTTCATTTGTTCGACGTATTCTCCTTGTCTCTCGTAGCGACGCGCTTCCCGCTCTTGCTCCAGTTCTTTTAACTCAGAGGAGACGACGGAGGCGCTGCGCATAATATCCATCAGCTCTCTTTCGGCATCATACATCTGGCGAGCCAACTTCGCGCAGAGGCTCAGTCGTTTCTTTGGTGATTTTTCGCTCATGGATTCTTCGACGAGGTCGGCAAACTGCTCTTGGGGGAGGGCATCATCAATTAAGGACTGGAGAACTCCTCGTTTAGATTTGAAGAGAGCGTAGATCGTCGGCATGGACACATCTGCGGCTTGTGCCAGCTTATTGATGGTCACGCGGTCAAATCCTTCTGTCTTGAAAAGCTTCATAGCGGCTTCCAAAATACGAGACCTGGTCTGGGCTGCCTGGGAATCTCTGGTTTCTGAGTGATAGGTTCTTTTTGTCATTAGATATACCTTGCTATATTCAATATGGTATGCTATAATTAATGTACCACATGAAGTGGTGATGAACAAGGAGATTATCATGGATTATGCAGCTTTAGCAGAAGAATATTATACGTTAGTGGGAAAAAAAGATGCGGAGGGGATCAGTCAGTACCTACACGATGATGTGGAATGGCTAGGACCTCTTGCAAAATTGAAAGGAAAAGAAGCTGTCGTTGAAGCGACTAGCAATTTTATGAAGGCTTTTAAGTCACTAAAGATTCGGGCAAAGTTTGAGTCGGATGACCAAGCGATGATCGTTTATGATACAGATATTCCAGGGATAGCAGACAACTTTCCTGGTACTGCACTAGTAGACTTTCGTGAGGGACTCATTGTGAGGATTGAGCTCTTTTATGATGGAAGCCTCTTTCTGAAGAAAAAAGAGGAAATTTTCCAATAGTTTATCACTACCGGTTCTTGTAATTTATTGGCACATATCGCATTTTACTTTTCCTCTTATCAAATAGGGAGTTATGCCATGATATCAACTATTGGGACCGGTAAATCTGCTCATATTACGTATGTATTAGATCATGGAGCAAAGTTTGTTGATAAAACTGAGGGGGCTGCAAAAGGTGTTTTTGCAGGGTGCTTAGAACAATCTGAGCCGCGTTATAAAATTCTCATTAATGGATTTAAGGTGATTTGTCCGGTGAAATCGATCGCAGACGAGCCGGATAATGAGTTTCTATTTGTGGAAACTACAATACTCAAAGTGAAAGATAAAGGGAGCGGAGTATTCAAGATTACGCAAGAAACTTCTCATGGTAAACGCAAGTTTTATGTGGATACCAAAATTTTGCATGAGGGCGCGGCTTATGACCTTTATAACTATATGCCAAGGCAGTTGGATGAAGCAGAAGCCGTAAATAAGTATGCAGAACTCTTAAAACGATATCCCCCTTTCACTGTAGAAATAATAGCGTATAACAGACACGGTGTCTGTGTTTTTGGTTCTGATCAAAATGGGTATGGGCTCTATTGGGCAAAGCCTGATGAACAAAGCGTACAGCTCGTTGAGTGTAAGGAGATAGGCAACCGGAGAGACGGTAGTGGATCGTATGCAAAAAGTGAAGATGGGTTTGTCAATTTTCAATATAATAGTGGCATCTGTTACCTCAATTCTGAGGTAGCTACAATGCTATAGAAATCAGCATTGGATTAATTGACAATGATTTCGGCAATGGCTTGAGACGCCTCTTTTACAAGGCTGCAATGCCCGTGTCCCGGAATAAGGGTATAACGGACGGGAAATTCAAGCATTTCAGCACCATAATAGAGCGAAGAACTTTTGTTTGGGACAAGCCAATCATGAGGAGAGGCGATAAAAGTGTATTCACGAGCTACATTATGGTTTTCAAATACGCCATCAGCCCATTCCCTGGTAAGTCGTTGATTGCGTTCTGAGCCAAGCGGCATTTCTTTCGCTATAGGTTTAGACATCACCCATAAAAGGTTAAGCTTTTTGCCAAGGGTGGCAAGTGAGGAGCCTTTATTTGCACCTACAATGGAAACGAAACGAATTTTTTTGATTTGACCATATTTTTTTTCTTTTATGAGTTCTGTTTCTATTGCCCGGGCAATTCTTGATCCGTTAGAGATTCCAACTAGTACTAGTTCTTTGTCGCCTTCTTTTGCTGCCCATTTACTGATTTTTTCAAAAATTGGTTTTACGGCATCGTCAAGTCCTATGTTTCCTTCGTTAATCACTTTTGGACAATACAAATCAAATGCTGTTGTGTCATTCAAATTGTTGAGGACTTGATTAAACTGGTTAGGGCTGCCATTAAGCCCGTGAATGCAAATAACTAATTTATTTTTTGAAAACTCTCTTGTAGGAGAGATGTGAGGGCTTGTTTTAGCCTCCACATTTCTTAATTTAAGAGATAGCCTGTCAAATGTGAACGAAAGCCAAGTTCCATAACTTCTGATGCAGCTCAGCACTTTTTCATGCCATGGTTTTTCTTGCCAATTTTTGAGGCAAGCCTTTCTTGAATCAAAAAATTGAATACCTTTTATAGATGATACAGCAGACATGATAAACCTATTTCAAAAGAGGAGATAATAACTTGTTTTAAATAATAATTCAATAATATTGTAATTGATAAAAATATTGTTATTATTGTATAGTTTAATGTTATGAATAAAGTTACTGTAGATAATTATTTTCCCAAATATTTTCTTTATCCTTTATCCAAGGATCTGAGCAAAACCGATCAAGCGATTTGTCTTATTGCATCGGTGGCGTTAGGGATCCTGACTCTCGGCTTGCTCCATCTTGGGGCAGCTATCTACCAATGGAATCAAAAAAGAGTTAACAAGGAGCCTTCTCAACAATTTGTTGTAAATTTGTCAAAGAAGCAGGTAGTCGATAAGGATCAGCAGGACATGGTGCATCCTTCACCTAAAAAAGTAACAGCTCTTGAAGATTGGCCGGGTATTGTTGTTACGATTCCGGAAAGAGAGAAGGATCAACAGGTCATTGATTTTTTAAGATCGGAGCGGGAAGATGATCAGCAGGACATGGTGATTCCCACACCCAAAAGTGTAATAGCTCTTGAAGATTGGCCGGGTATTGAAGTTTCCATTCCGGTTAGGGAGAAGGATCAGCAGGACATGGTGGTTCCCACGCCCAAAAGTGTAGTTGTTCTTGAAGATCGGCCGCCTATTGATGTTTCTAACTCTGTTCCAGTTGCAATCAGGAGTGAAGCGCCTGTTTTACCTGAATCGGTTGATAGACTTCGGGAAGAATTGAATGGGTTATTAGGCAAGATTCAAGAGGAAGAGACGGAAAGGAAATTATCTGTCCTTGCTGGACAGATTTATGCTTGTGCTAAAGAAATGCTCAATGAATGCGACCCGGAAATTGGGGCTATTATTCTTGAAAATGTCGAAAATGAACTCAACGCCCTAATCTCCATTGCAAAGGGATTAATTGAAGACAAGGATGTTTCCAAGCATAAAGATGCTTTGTGTCTTTCCCTAGACAAGCAAACGTGGGTAGATAATATGCAAGCTGTTTTGAGTCGTGTAGCAATTGAGGGTTATACTAGAGCTCATGCAGAAAGATTTGAGGAGCTGTGTAAACAAAGCGCAAATCAGAATATTAAAGCACTCAGATGGGACTATGGCACTATTCTGCACTATATTGCCAAGAAAGGAAAACCGATCGAATTTGTCGAGATTTTGGCAAAACATCGAATCGATTTCAATATACAGGATAAACATTTTGAAAATACCGCGCTCATTTGGGCGATAGCGAATGCCCAAAACGAAATGGCGAATACAATCCTTGACTACCCCCAAGATTTAAATTTGATGGGATTTGGAAATGCCGCTCTGCATGTCGCTATTGCAAAAGGATACAAGGATCGTTCCGATTGTGGGAAAGCCTTAAAGCTATCGAATCTCCAGCTTGTTGAGAAAATGGCGCAAAAGGGAGCCAACCCCAATCTAAAAAATAAGCTCGGTTATACTCCTTTGCATCTTGCCTGCATCAGACGGGATCCCGGCATGATCAAAGCCTTACTCGATGCCGGAGGAGATCGTACTATCTTGTCTTCGGATAAGAAAACCTGCCTTGAATTGCTGCAGATGTCCCATGAAGAGGCTACTACTATCCTCAAAAGCGTTGCCTCTCCCTACCTGCTTCCTGAGGAGGAGTTCCTTGCGAATCAGCAGGAGTGCCTTGACTTACTGAAAATTAAATAGCGTCCATTTATACTTATTTTATGAAGAAAAGAATTGCGATCATAGGATTGCCGGGCAGCGGTAAATCGACTTTTGCGCTTGAGCTTGGCAAAGAATTAAATATCCCTGTCCATCATCTCGATAGGCATATGTTCGAAAAGGGCGGAAAAAAGAAGGACCGGCAAGAGCTGTTGGCAATCCAGCAGGCTATTGTCGAGGAGGAATCCTGGATTGTAGAGGGATGCTCGCTCTCGACATTGGAAACTCGATTTGCCCAGGCAGACACGGTACTTTATTTCTGCTTTCCTCGTTATTTCTGCATCTTTAGAATCTTTAAAAGACAGTTCAATTACAATGAAGCTTTATCAAAGACCGGCTGCATCCGAAAAGTGAATTGGAAGCTCATTAAATATATTTGGGTCTTTGAACGGGAAAAAGGGCCGGCCATTGAGGCGTTAAGAAAGCGGTATCCTGAGGTTGATTTCCGCCTCTTTAAGAATACCGGGGTGGCTAGTCAATTTATGCATGATGAGGCAAAGTTATGAATCCACGAGCGAAGAAATTTTTTTCCTACTATAAGCCCTACTTAGGTCTGTTTTGTGCAGATATGGCATGTGCGGTCATTGTTTCGGCAACTCTACTGGCCATTCCGTTATGCATCAGGTATATCACCAAGAATTTGATAGAAGCTCCTTCTCCGGCGGCACTCAACCAAATTTACATCATGGG
>JAJFMB010000151.1 GCA_021772355.1 Chlamydiota bacterium
AACCGCGCAAGTAGGCTCTAAAAATGCTCTTTGCTACCATCACAGGACCCACTTTCTCTCAAGCAATCGAACAAATCCAACAAGCCCTCCCTTATGCTGATGGTCTAGAGCTTCGTCTCGATCTCTTCGCTACCTTAGATATCCAAAGCATCCTCTCCCATTGCTCTCTCCCCACGATCTTCACGCTCAGAAAAAAAGAGCAGGGAGGTCAATTTACAGGAACGGAAAAGGAGCGCCTAGACGCCTTAGAAAAACTTCTCTCTTTGGAACCGAGCTACTGCGATATCGAGTATGATGTCGACGCCGCAGCACTTGTCAAAAAATTCCCAAAAACCACGTTCATTTGCTCCTATCACAATTTTGAGAAAACGCCACAAGATCTTTTAAGCATCTACAACATGATGCAAAGACCCCACTTCACACACTATAAAATCGCGACACATGCAAAAACAACACTAGATGCCCTTCGTATGCTGCATTTTTCCAAGCAGTATAAAGATCTCTCAGGCTTGTGTATGGGAGAACAGGGACACATCACGCGTATTCTCGGCCCCATCATCAACAACCTCATTAATTACGCCTGCCTTGAAGAACAGAGCAATCCATTGGGACAGCTCAGCCTTCAAACCCTAGTCCAAATTTACAACTACCGCTCACTTAATCAACATACCGCTCTTTATGCGCTGCTTGGCGATCCCGTTAGCAAAAGTATCGGCCCCCTTTTTCACAACCGCCTCTTCAAAGAGCAGCAACACAATGCCGTCTATGTCAAACTACGATTGCAAAAACATGAACTTGCCTCCTTTTTCTCTCTCCAAAGAGCAATGCCCTTCCAAGGATTTAGCGTTACCACCCCCTTAAAGGAGGCAATCCTTCCCTATCTTGATTCTGTGGAAGAAGAAATCGGAGCGATCAATACCATCACCACTCATAGTGGCATCAAAAAAGGGATCAATACCGACGGCCCGGGAGCCCTGATCGCTCTTGAAGAGAAAAGTGGAGCTGTACGAAATAAACGCATCATTATCATAGGAGCCGGCGGATCGAGCAAAGCGATCGCTTTTGAAGCGATCAGAAGAGGCGCGCACGTCACCATCCTGAACCGCACAGCACAAAGAGCTATCACACTAGCAAAACAGCTCGGCTGCAAAGGAGGAGGCCTTGATGCTCTTCCTACTGATTACGACATTCTAATCAATGCCACCACTGTCGGCATGTGCGACGACAATATCCCCATCCCAACAGACGCAATTCAAAACCACACCGTCATCATGGATATCGTCTACAGAGAAAAAAAGACCTCGCTCATCTGCGAGGCGACTAAAAAGAAATGCCTTACCATTGAAGGCAAAGAGATGTTTATCCAGCAGGCCCTCATGCAACAAAAAGCGTGGCAACCTGCTTATGCTTCCTGATCAACTCCCTCTGTTTGAGGAATTTCTCTTGTCTGCATCAATAACTCTGACATGTATAATTCGATAGAGTAATCTCCCATATAATTAGCCTCTGTTCTACTCAAAGAGAAGAGATTAATCATACTCCCTAAAAACACTTCGGAATATCCCCACTCTTGAATGGAGTCAGAAGCCATCTGATTTCCCCTTGATCCAAACATCTCTGCTAAGGCACCAGAAACACTCTCTTCAAAAGACTTAATCCCCAACTCTTCATTATAAAGACCCGACTGCGGGAGTTTATCCAAAATAAAATCATTTAACTGTTTTTGTGTCAGAGCAACAGTTGTATCCTTTCGATCGTTCGCAATCACGGTTGTTGCTGCCATAAGAGCGATGAGATATTCGGAAGTGTCCATCGCCCCATCTTGTTTTTCTTGTTTATCAAGTTGCTTGACAACGCCATTCAACCTTCTAAGATCCTGCCTCGTTACCCTCAACTGTCCATTTTCTTTATAGGCCATCGAAGAAATTAGCGTCGTAATTCCCGTATTATCTAAACCTTGTTCCGACAACTCCCTCACAATTTTAGCAAGTTTCTTCGCACTTCCAATTTTGATTCCAAGACTATTATATATTTTTTTCAGAGCCATACGCCCTAGCTTTTTAATTGATGCCTTTTTCCGTTTCCCTTTGACACCAATGCCCATATCTTTTGCAACACCGCCCCCTAAACCAAACTTACCGCCGGCGTACTTTTTCGCTTGAGCATCATCCCCGCTATTACGCCCTTTTAGGTACTGTCTCAGCTCCTTTTTTGCCGCTTTTTTCTCGGCCTTATTCGCAAAACCATCTCCCCCTTTCGTTGCAGCTGTAGCCTTATCTATCAATGCCATCAATTTTTCATCAACACGCAAACCTTGAATGATCGCAATGAACTCATTACGCGCTACCGTCTCTCGATCCATTTCATAGTTCATTTGCGTCTGCTCTGCCATAGCCTTGTAAATTCTCTCCATCCAAGCCATAGAGCTCCCGGAGCCCACTTCCGGATCGCTGCCACTCCATGTACGTACAGCCTTGACACTACCATAACCGGGCGGAAGGTATGTCTTGTCAACGTTCACGACAAAATTTCTGAAGACCTCAGTATCAGAATTTGTCAGCACATCCTCGTAGGAAAAACCTGTGTCCTGTGTCTGTTCTTCATGATCAATTTTCGCATCATCCTGCTGTCGGCAAAGGCCAGCGCACCGATCAAAAGGATTTGTGAAATTAATAGAGCTGTCAGAACCGATGTCCATCTTCTACCTCCCTACATCTCATCATCTTCCTCCTCTTCATCCTCATACACCACAAACTCATCATCGTCGTCATCGTCATCATCATCGTCGTCTTCTTCCACTTCATCCTCCTCAACATCTACTTCACTTTGCAGAAGACCTGACGATTCATAGTTTTTGAGAATGTATAGAGTTCTCTCTTTCAGATTTTGATGCATGGGGCTATCATCGACAATACTCACCAAATGCTGAAGCGAGTGGTACGCATCTAAATGTTTTCCCAATTTATAATAGCAATCGGACAGGTGAAACCAAGGAATAGGATTTCTAGAATCGTACAAAGTCGCGACTAAATACATCATTGCCGCTTGCTCATATTGCTCCTGCTGATGCAAGACCATCGCCAACGCCAATGAATACTTCGGATTTTTCGGATCTAGAAAACAAAGTAAACGAAAATACTTTAAAGCCCTTAGCGCATGCCCCGTCTGATTGTACTGATAGCCGACGCTGTATAATCCCTCTAAAACATCATCGCCCATCTTAAGCGTTTCTTTAAGCGGCAACTTCCCCTTAAAGATTCCTTCAAGAACCGGCTTCAAATACTCTTTTAATTTAGTATCGTCCACGATAAAACCCCACACTTCTATTATAACATGTATTTAATTAAGAAAATAAAACAAAAACAACCATTCACACCCTCCTTTTCTAGACTTTCTAAAAATGGCGGGAAAATGTAGTATTCCCAACTCTAAAATTCACACTCTATGAAGGATAAAAAAATGTTTAGATATGCACTCTTTCTTCTCATTGCTTTCAGCACTGTTACAGCTAATGAAACCTTAGTTTTGCGCGGTGCCCGGATTCCCCATACATTTCATGAACAACGCATTGATCAAGAGGTCAAAAAAAGATCTAGTGAAATTGCGGACATAGCAAAGGAATACATCTACTATGTCGAAATTACTGAGGCTTTAGACGAAGAAGAGATGGCGATCTTGCATAGATTGCTCGATATACCCAAAGACCTCCCGAAAAGCTCTAAAGGAACAACAGCGATTGTCTCACCTCGTCTTGGAACAATTTCACCATGGTCATCCAAAGCCACTGATATCGCACATAACTGTGGTTTGAGCAAAATCGCACGCATCGAACGCGCGCGCGCCTACACCTTAACCACAAATTGCGAACTGGAAAACTTCGAAGAAATTGCGGCTGTCATGCATGACAGAATGACAGAAAATGTCTTTCGCGACCCTGAACTGGGCAAACACCTCTTTAACAAGACAGAGCCATCTCCTGTCTCTTCTATTGCAATCGAACAGGAAGGCAGAGACGCACTTGTAGAAGCCAATAAACGGCTTGGACTTGCCCTGTCTGATGGTGAAATCGACTACCTCATGCAAGGCTACACAGATCTGGGAAGAGTCCCCTCCGATGTAGAATTAATGATGTTTGCACAGGTGAATTCAGAGCATTGCCGCCATAAGATCTTTAATGCCTCATGGACAATTGATGGAGAAGAGAAAGAGAACTCTCTATTTTCCATGATCAAAAACACCTCAGAACAAAACCCACAGCACCTGCTTTCCGCCTACGTTGATAATGCCGCCGTCATGGAAGGTTCACGCGGCCTTCGTTTTAACGCAAACCCCGTGACACACCTCTACGAATCCGTAGAAGATGACATTCCTATCATCATAAAAGTTGAAACACACAATCACCCCACCTCCATATCACCCTACTCCGGTGCTGCCACAGGAGTCGGCGGTCAAATTCGCGATGAAGGAGCAACAGGACGAGGAGGAAAATCCAAAGCAGGCTTGGCTGGTTTCTGCGTTTCAAATTTACATCTCCCACAAGCTGCACAACCTTGGGAGATCGACTTCGGCCGCCCCTCTCACTTAGCCACTCCCCTTCAAATTATGATTGAGGGGCCATTGGGAGCTGCTAACTTTAATAACGAATTTGGACGCCCCAATTTACTCGGTTATTTCCGTACCTTTGAGATGGAAATCGACACCGAAACAGGTAAAGAGGTAAGAGGCTATCACAAGCCGCTGATGCTAGCCGGGGGTATGGGAAATATCCACGCAAGCCACATACAAAAGGAAGCACTCAACGCACAATCAAGTATCATCGTCTTAGGCGGTCCATCAATGCTTATCGGGCTCGGTGGCGGAGCTGCATCCTCGCAAGTGCTGGGGACAAGTAGCGCCAAGTTAGATTTTGCTTCTGTGCAAAGAGGAAATCCCGAAATGCAACGTCGCTGCCAAGAAGTTATCAATTGCTGCTCCTCATTAGTCGAGAACAACCCCATCCTATCCATTCACGACGTCGGCGCAGGAGGGCTTTCTAACGCCATTCCGGAAATTGTGCATAATGATGCTTTAGGCTGTGAAATTGAATTGCGCAAGATTCTCAATGAAGAGCCGGGAATGACCCCTCTCGAACTATGGTGCAACGAATCACAAGAGCGTTATGTGCTTGGTGTCGATCACAGTTCTTTAGAAACTTTTGAAAACATTGCCAAACGGGAACGGTGCCCATTCGCCGTTGTGGGCAAAGCCTCAACAGAAAATTTAATTGCCGTCAATGACACCCATTTTCAAAACAAACCCATCAACATCCCCATGCAGATGCTTTTTGGGAATCCTCCCAAGCTCCATCTAACCATGGAGACCCGTAAAACACGTCCTTCATCTCTTTCCTTTGAAGAGATCACTTTGGATGAAGCAGCAAAAAGAGTGTTATCACTACCAACCGTTGCCGAAAAAACGTTTCTTATGAACATCGGCGATCGTTCTATCACCGGTCTTGTTGCTCGTGATCAAATGGTCGGTCCCTGGCAAGTGCCTGTTTCCGATGTTGCTGTGACCACAAGCTCCTTTGACGGCTTCACAGGTGAAGCAATGGCTCTTGGCGAGCGTCCTCCGATTGCACTGCTTAACCCTGCCGCTTCTGCGCGTATGGCCGTTGCCGAAGCGATCACTAACATCGCTTGCGCCTCAATTAAAGATATCTCGTTACTCAAGATGTCTGCCAACTGGCAAGTTGCCGTGAAACACGCCGGAGAGGGAGTTGCGTTATATGATGCTGTCGAAGCAATTGGTTTGGAGCTTTGCCCGGAACTTGGCATCTCCATTCCCGTCGGAAAAGATTCTGTTTCCATGCGTGCCATCTGGCAAGAAAATGGAGAACAAAAAAGCGTCACCTCTCCCCTCTCACTCAATATCACTGCCTTTGCACCCGTTCTCGATGTGCGCAAAACAAAAACTCCTGAATTACGCCTTGACCAAGGTGACACCTCACTTATTTTGATCGATTTAGGAAGAGGAAAAAATCGCTTGGGCGGCTCATGCCTAGCACAAGTCTTTAACCACCTCGGTGAAGAAACACCCGACCTCGACAATCCTGAACTGTTGAAAAACTTCTTTGCTTCAATTCAAGAGTTGAACAATAACGATCTCCTATTAGCCTATCACGATCGTTCTGATGGAGGCTTGTTTACCACGGCTCTAGAGATGGCTTTTGCCGGTCACTGCGGCTTAGATATCACCTTGGACACCCTTGGAGATGACAATTTTGCTGCTCTTTTCAACGAAGAGTTAGGAGCCCTGATTCAAGTCCGAGCAAAAGACGCAGAAAATGTACAAGCCATCTTGGTAAGCCACAACATTTCTGCTCATTGCCATACCATAGGAAAACCAACCAAAGAGCCGCATGTGCGCTTTACCCGCAACGGTGATGTTGTGCTAGAGAATTCCTGGAGCGCTTATCGCGACCTTTGGGCACAAACAACCTTCCACATCCAATCACTACGGGACAACCCCGTCACAGCAAAAGAAGAGCATGATCATAAACTTAATTTCTATGATCCCGGTCTCAACACGCATGTGACGTTCTCCC
>JAJFMB010000152.1 GCA_021772355.1 Chlamydiota bacterium
GGCTTGAATTTGATCTGCTCGCTGAGTGCCCTAGAGTGAAACATGGAGTTTTTTTGCGTAAAGGTGGCTACAGCGAAGGGGAATACTCCAGTTTGAACCTCGGGTTTTCTACGGGTGACTGTTCAGAAAAAGTGGGGAAAAACCATGAGAAGATTAAGGGAGCGCTAAAGCTATCAAAGCTTGTTTGGGCGACACAGTGCCATGGCGATGCAATTGCGCACGTTAGCTCGCGTACAGTTGTGGGTGAAGAGAGGTGTGATGCGTTGACAACAGAAGAGCCGGAGCTTGGGTTGGTGATTAAGCATGCCGATTGTCAAGCAGCCATCATGTACGATCCTGTGCAGCACGCAATATCGTGTGTGCACTCCGGATGGCGCGGGAGCGTTGACAATATTTATGCCAAAACTGTTGCCTATATGAAAAAGCATTATCACTCTAAACCGGAAAATATTCTGGTGGGAGTCTCTCCTAGTTTAGGTCCGCAAAGTGCGGAGTTCATTCATTACAAAAAGGAACTGCCGGAATCTTTTTGGGAGTTTCAGGTGAAACCGCACTACTTTGACTTCTGGGCCATCAGTCGCTGGCAATTGGAGCAATGCGGTATTTTACCTCATCATATCGAAATTGCAGGTATGGACACTGTTACAGCAGAAGAGCACTGTTTTTCCTACCGTCGAGACAAGCAACACAGTGGACGTCATGGGACAGTAGTGCAATTAATGAAATAGGGTTTAGCTCTTGTGAAATCCTGATTCTATCATAAGATACTGAAAAATGTGGTGATTATTTCCGGCAAAATACCAGATGAAGTCGGTGAAGACTTTGTTGTCGAAAGATTCCTTTTTTGCAAGAGGAGAAAGAGATTTGATTTCCCCCTTTACATCAACAAAAAGCGCTCTTGGGTTTAGATCTTCGGGAAGTTTTTTTTCTTGTAAGATTTTCTTCAACAAGGGAAGGAGACTCTGCGCTTGTTTCCAATCGCGATCTGTTATTGTGGAGGAACGACTTTCCCACTTGTATGCGCCCAGTAGTTTAACAGGACGCTCAACTAGGGCGCATCTTCCTGTTGCGTCTACATCAACGATTGTTGCGGATTTGATGCTCACTCCTTGGTCTTTGGTAGCGTTTTTCCAGATGTTAAGACGGACTTGATTATTGGCGATGCAGAGAAGATATTGTGGATTGTTTTGGATTTCGTAGTAGATGATGCCATCATGCTCGGAATATTTTTTCCCGATAACAAGCTTTCGATCTTCACAGAATACGCTAGTGCCTGGTTGTAGTGAATCTCTCCATTTGAGATGTTTTGGATCATTTTGAAGGAGTCGCTTGCAGTGGTGTAGGTGGAGTTGAGAGAAAAGTTCTTGAGAATTTTCCAGATGACGTAGTGCTTTTTGTAACTTTCTGATGCTGAGTTGGGAATCATCAACTTTTTCGATCCATTTTTTCACTACACTATCATGAGCATCGTAGGGAGTAGAAGATTGGAGTTCGCACTCCACATCGATGAGGTGTTTAAGACGCTTTTGATGAGCAAAGAACTTAGGGTCGAGAAGAGTTTTGTTTATTTTCTCATGAGACAGTGTTTTTTTGTGCACTCTCTTTATTAGGGGGTATGTGGTTTCATTGAACTCAGAAATTTTGTAGCGGACGGTGTCGACATCTTTACTGTGATCGCTGTATGCTTCGAAAAAAGGGATAATTTCTTTCTTTTTTCTTTCGTAGGCATTAAGTGTTTTTTGGATAGTTCTTGAAACTTGATTGTCATCTAGAAAACAAGGGAATAGGTCGTAGATCCATGTCCATATTTTTCCCCAAAAAGAGCTAGAGTGATAAAGACGTGTCCCCACCGTATTGGAAACGAGTGAGCGTTCATCGCAGCAATGCGCTAAAGTGTGTAAATTATGGCGAAGAGATCCAGTTGGCAGGCTCATGAATATCTTTTCCAAAAAATTTGTCCTGAATTAAGTCCTTGTGAGTTTCGAGGTAGTGCTCCTCTGCATCACGACTAATTCTGACGAATTGGCGCGTCTTGTAATAGGGTTCATAACGTGAATGCCAAGTATCTAGACGGTAGGTATTGACGTCTCCCGCGTAGAAGGCGGATTTTCCATTACGCAAGGTGACCCACGAGACGTACATAAAATCGACATAATCGATAAAGTCACTATCGTAGTGAATGCAGATGTCTAGGTTATAGGGAGTAAAGAAGCGTTTCAAAGTTTGCTCGCGGGCTCCTGGCATAGCATTTAATCTGGCTAAGAATCCTTCTGTAATATCGACGAGGATTTCTCTCGCCTCACAGAGAGTTACAATATCTTGAGACACATAATCTAGACGTATTTTTTGAACTAATTCATCGTGAACGATTTTAGAGTCCATCAAATAAAGATTTTTTTCATACTTCAGCTCTGTGCTGTAACGCAAGACGACATCAACGATAGGCTCTGCAGCAATTTCAGGAGGTATTTCTACATACTCAACACGGCGGGAGTTGCAGCTCGATAGAGAGAGAAGAGAGACAATAGTCAATAGTAGGGAAATAATTTTTTTCATATAAAATATAACTATGTTAACAATCTTAATGTTATTTCTTTGCTGGATATTTTGAAAGACAATAATCCTTATACCACTTTAGAAAGTGAGTTAGACCCTGTTGGATTGACGTTTTTGGTTGGTAGCCGAGGAGTTGTTGACTGCGGGAGATATCGGCATATGTCATCGTGACATCACCTTGTTGCATGGAGGTGAAGTTTTTGATGGCTTCCTTTCCCAATCCTTTTTCTATTAATGAGATAAAGTCCATGAGTGCAACGGGCTCATTGTTTCCTAAATTAAAGATTTCGCACTCTCCAGCATAATCGATTGCGGCTGTTGTTCCCTCTACAATGTCATCGATATAGGTAAAATCGCGCTGCATCTTTCCCTGATTGTAAATATCGATAGGTTCATTATTCAAGATTGCTTTTGCAAATTTGTAATACGCCATATCGGGTCTTCCCCAAGGGCCATATACAGTGAAGAAACGCAATCCGGTCACGGGAATGCCATAAAGATGATGATAGGAGTGGGCGAGCAGTTCATTCGCTTTTTTTGTGGCGCCATATAAACTAGCAGGGCGATCGGTCATATCGTCTGTAGAGAAAGGGGCTTTTTCATTAAGACCATACACGGATGAAGAGGAGGCGTAGATCAGTGGAACGTTAGGTCGCTGACGACACACTTCAAGAATATGAAAAAATCCATTTAGGTTGGTTTGCATGTAAAGGTGGGGATGTGTGACGGAAGTGCGCACCCCCGCTTGCGCTGCGAGATGTACAATGTGTGTGGGGTTAAACTGTCTAACTATTTTTTCAAGTTTTTGAAAATCAGCGATATCCCCTTCGTTGATTTCAGTTTCCAGCAGTTTGGCCCGGTCTCTTTTGAGTTGGGGATCATAATAGTCATTAAAATTATCGAGCCCTAATACGCTATCGCCGCGCTTTTGTAACTGCTTGGCAAGATGAGAGCCGATAAACCCCGCTGCACCTGTGATAAAAATTCTTTTTTTCATTCAAAACAATGTATTTTATCCTTTATGATAGGCAATTTTCCTCATAAAGTCGATGTTTTATGTCCGTACAACCTAAAGTGATTGCTGCCTTTGATTTTGATGGGACTCTAACCCATGGCGATACGCTGTTTTCTTTTTTACGTTTCACAACAGGCACTTCTAAAACAATGCTTCTATTGGCAGCTAAGCTTCCACTCTTGGTTGGTTACCTGTTTGGAAAATCCTCTAGGCAGTCGACCAAGGAAAAGGTCTTAAAAGCCTTTTATTCGGGGATGCCTCTTAAGACATTGCAGCTTTTAGGAGAGCAGTTTGCAACACAACATCTCGATAGCCACTTGAAGCCCCATGCCATGGAAAGGGTGCGTTGGCATCTTTCGCAAGGTCATCGCTGCATTTTAATAAGCGCGTCGATCGACGTCTATTTGGATCCTTGGGCAAAAAAACATGGATTTAACGACGTTATTTGCTCTGAAGTGGAATCGGATTCTCAAGGAAATGTTACTGGATTGCTGAAAGGAGAAAATTGCTGGGGCCCGGAAAAAACGCGGCGGTTAGAAGCTCTTTTAGGACCTCGTGATGAATATACGCTTTACGCATATGGCAATAGTCGTGGCGATCAAGAGCTACTTGCGATGGCCGATCACTCATTTTACAGGAAGTTTACATGAAGAATATTTTTATTATATTAATGTCATTTGCAACGCTTCATGGCTCAGACTATACCGATCTTGATAAGCTTGCGCTTGAATCAGGAACCGATAAAAGCTCGGCTTTTCACAACTATACAGAAGTTTATTCTCGCTATTTTGCCAAACACAAGGACGAATCATTGAAGTTTTTGGAGATTGGAGTGTTCAAAGGATCTTCTGTGCAGATGTGGGAGGCTTATTTCTCTCAAGCCGAACTCCACTTTATCGATATTGACTTCTCACGTCTAACATATCAAACAGAGCGCGCGCACTACCATCAGGTTGATCAAAAAAATGTTTCCGATCTCCGAAAATTTGCTTCTGAGTCCGGCCCTTTCTCAATTATTATCGATGATGGCGGTCACACGATGGCCCAGCAAATTAATAGCTTTAAAGCTTTGTTTCCCTTTGTTGAGTCTGGCGGAATGTATATCATTGAAGACCTGCACACATCTTATTGGAAATCCTATGGCGGTGGAGGATCTCCAAAGAATCCTATAGCTTCTCCGAACTCCTGCATTACCTTTTTAACAAAGCGGATTCATGATCTCAATTATTGCGGCGCCGCAACTCGCTGCGCCAATTTCAATCCTCTCCAGGCAGAACTCAACGAGTATCAGGCAAACATCGCTTCCATGCACTTTTACCCGAGCCTCTGTATTATTTTTAAAAGATAAAATGCGTTACCAGGAGTAGTCCTCTTCATAGCCTAGTTGGATCAGTAAGTCTCCCCAAGATTTTTTTATCATTTGTTTGTGTTCATCGTTCAAAATGTACTTCCAACTGCCAATTTGACCGTGCGTAAATGTCTTATCTTCAACTTCTCTTTGCCCCCAACAGGAGTAAAGATCATTTGCAACAGCTATGATTTTTTCATGAGGTATAGCGCAGTTAACAAAATTGACAATTTTGAGGAGTTCTTGAATCTGAATAGTATCATCCCCTCCTCCTTGGCTTCCTATTAAGTTTTCATATTTAATCATGAGAGAGTTAGGTCTGAATGACCAAAGAATACGGTCGGTGTAAAGCTTATGATAGTTCCAGTCGGGGTTTGTTAACAAACAGATGATTTGTTCATCTAGAGTAAGTTGGTTGAAGTTTGCTGGGACAGTTACAAAATCTCTTTTGGTTCTGCCATTTTTAAATTTTCGCATATATATGGCAAGTGAAACCAAGGCGTCACGTGGATCTCGAATAACACAGACCATTTTGAATTTATTTCTATCCACTGCGTCGACGAATTGCTGGTCTAATCTTCTGCTGCTTCTTATTAAATAATGCTGCTTTATTGAATTGATTATATTTTCATGTTCTAATGGACCACATTTTAGGGGTTTATTGAACAGCATAGGGAAAAGTTTATGGCTGAGATTGACTCCACATTTAGGTATGGCATGGACAATAAAATTATCATGTCTGCGCAGTGAAAAGGCGTGAGAAACACTGAGGCACAAAAAAGAAAATATGATGATTGTTTTTTTTAACATCTGAAAAATCCAAGTTATATTTTTGACGAATACCTTAGAGTCTTGTTCATATCCCCGTCAAGATGAAATTAAGCGATAGTCCTTGTAGGCTGATAGCTATGTTGACTTTTCACGCCTAACATATAAAACAACACGTGCATACTATCATCAGATTGACCAAAAAATGTCGTTGCTCTCCGAGATTTTACCTCTGCATCATCATTAAAAGGTATAAATCGCTACCAAGAGTAGTCTTCTTCATAGCCTAGTTGAATCAGTAAGTCTCCCCAAGATTTTTTTATCATTTTTTTCTGTGATTTGTTTAGAATGTTTTTCCAGCTACTAACCTGGCCGTGAGTGAATGTTTTACCTTCTACATCTTTTGAACCCCAGCAGTTGTATAGGTTGTCAGCTGTAGTTTGGACGTGTTCGTTGTCAATTGGAAAATTGACATATTCTAACATTTTGTAAAGTGTATTAAGTTGAGTGCCATCATCACCCCCGCCTTGGCTTCCTACTAAATGCTCGTATTTGACTAATAAGGAGTTTTGATTCTGTGACCATTTGATGCGTTTGTTATAGTATTTGCAATAGTTCCACGATGGGTCTGTAAAAAGGGCAGTGATTTGTTCATCTAGAGAAAGTTGATCAAAATTATCTGGAACCCTAGCAAAGTCCCTTACTTTTAAACCGGGCTCAAATGTGCGCATGTACATTACAAATGAAATAAATGCATCCCTTGGGTCTCGTATCACACAAATGGATTTAAATTTATTTCTTTTCAGTAGTTTTATTACTGAAGGATCATAAGATTTTGTTGTTCGAATGATAAAATTACGTGCAATCGATTCATCTATTCTCTCTTGAGTTATTGGGCCTTTTTTGATGCGTTTTTGAAATAGTGTGCGGATCAATTTGCCGCTTAGGTGTACGCCACATTTAGGAATGACATGAACAATAAAGTTATCGTGTATAGATTGTGAAAATATATTTGAAAAACTCAGACATAAGTAAGTACACAAAATAAGTGTATTTTTAAACATTTAAGTACCTCTCTATTTAAAAAAAAATAAAAACTCTAGTGTCTTTGCTATATCATCGTCAATATTAAATTTTCCCTTCCTTGGGGTCTTTGAATTGATTTGTGGGTGAATCATTGCTATTTAATTAAGCGATAGTCCTTGTCGACTGATTGCTGTTCTGCTAAAATGTGAACGTGCTTTTATGCTAGGAGTATTATGGAATTTATAGATATCAAAAAACAGTATCAGTTGTATCAAGAAGAGATTGATCGTTCGATTCAAGAAGTCCTTAGAAACGGTAGCTTTATTTTGGGTCCACAGGTTAAAGAGATTGAGGAAGTTTTGGCCGGCTTTGTCGGAGTGCAGCACTGTATTTCTGTCTCTAGCGGCACGGATAGCTTGCTTATCGCACTGATGGGGCTTGGCATTGGTCCTGGTGATGAGGTCATCACAACTCCGTTCACTTGGATTGCCTCTACAGAAGTAATCAAAAGAGTGGGAGCTACCCCGGTATTTGTTGATATTGACCCGGTGACTTATAACATCGATGTCAACCTGATAGAAGCTGCGATTACGCCCAAAACTCGAGCGATTTTACCTGTAAGCATTTTTGGGCAGATGCCTGATTTTCAAAAGATTAATGCCATTGCAGAAAAGCATCAAATACCCGTAATAGAAGATGGTGCGCAAAGCTTTGGTGCTACGCAAAATGGTAAACGTAGTTGCAGTACAACCACGATAGGATCAACGAGCTTTTTTCCTGCTAAGCCTTTTGGTTGTTACGGAGATGGAGGAGCTATTTTTACTAATGATGATGCTTTAGCATCAAAATTTCGCGCAATAAGAACGCATGGTGCAGAAAAACGCTACGAACACACTGTGATTGGCATCAATGGTCGTTTC
>JAJFMB010000153.1 GCA_021772355.1 Chlamydiota bacterium
ATGCTTACTAAAGTTCCTATGCAAGCCTATGTTGCTGAACTTGAAAGAGAAGGTGTTATTGAAGTCAAAGTAACAAATGGTGTTAATCGAGTGCATGCAGTTGAAAAAAGCTCTTCTCACGAAATCCACCATTCTAAATCCGTTGTCTATTAGAATTGCACATTTAGTTTATGGCAAGTTGCCAAAAAATTCTGAAAGCAATTGCAATGCTAAGATGGTAACTCAGATTTGATAGGGCTTATGTAAAATCAATCCTCAAGTTTCTCCACTCCGATCATCATTTACCAACAATTCCCTGTAGCGGTTTCCCCTTCCATCTCTCCAACTATTACAGAGCGCACCTCCACAACCAAGCACACATAAGCCTCCAAACATTGAAGCAAAAGCAATCAAAGCAGCGTAATTTTCTTTCTCTTTTTTTGGTAAAGCATTGAATCGTGCGATTACTGAGCAACGTTGCCACAATGCAGTCGGTCCAGCTGATTGTCTGGAGCATCACGCTGCTTGCCATCACGACCTCAATTATTGGCGTAGGCGTAGGGCTGTTCGACACCCTTAAAAGGGGAGTGTCCAATAAGCTCGCCTCTGTCCAAACCGTCCTACCCGCCTACTTGGTCGTCATCTATGTGCCCAATGCTTTCATCACGGTCTTAGGGTTTGCAGGAATGATTCTGGCTGTCATCGCCATTTTGCTGCCCGCCTATCTGCTCTGGCAGGTTGCATCGCAGCAATGGAACTACTTGGAACTTAAGAAAAATTGGCTGGCTCGGCTATCGCTTGGCATGGCGATGCTGGTGATTGCCTGTGAGGTTTACAACATTCTTCCTTAACAAACGCAAAGTGCCGCGAGAATAGACATTCCAGCGGTAATCATTAAAAACACTCTGACGCGATGGGGGCACCCTTAACAATTGATGCAGGCAGTTTTTCCCACGAAGAATGCAGCTTTTTTCACGAATGTGATGAAAGCAGTTTTTCCCATAAACTCTTCTTAATTTTTTAAGGTGGCCTTCAAATTCGCCTCTTTCAGCATCCGTTAAAGGGACATGCTTATGGGAAAAATAGCATCCTGGTTCCACGCGGATCACCCTAGGATTGCCCTGTACCTTAAGATCAATAAACTCGTAACCCCCAATGTTTGACGTGTCGACGACCGAGACGACGCGATCAGCTAAGAATGTTAGATCATTAATGCTGCCAATAGTGGAAACAATATTCCCCGCCCGAGCATATCTCTGCAATTTGGAAAATTGAGAGTCATCAATGTCATATCTGCATTTATCGAAAAATTCAGAACAAATATTTCTCCATCTTTGGCTGATGTTTAAAGGTGCATTAAAATAAACAAAAGCAAAATCACGAAGGTGTTTGAGATAATACTCTTTAACCTTTTGCGGCATGTCATGCTTCCCAATTTTCTCCCTGAGGGTACTAATTCTCTCTATAATATCATCATCATCAAGCCCTGAAGGCTTCTGACCCGATAAGGTGGCATATTCTTTTCGGCTATCGGAGACGCGCAGCATGAGAGTGTTAAAGTCAACATAGGCCTTCACTTTAGGATTTATGTCTCGAACAACTAACCCCTCACACTTTTCCTCAGAGCTGAAAATTAAATCAAAAAAACTCCTTTCTGTCCCGGCGGAAACGAGAACTCCTCTTCCGGCGCGGTCGAGGTGCGGCTGAACTCTTTCAGGACGTAATTCATTGGGTTCCAGAAAGTCCCCAAATCCACACTCTGCATTGACATCGACGTCCGAAAAAGCAAGGTGAGCAAACTGATACTCAAGAGAAGGTGAGACGGCGGTCATGTTTCAATGATATGAAGAAATTGATGGTTATCATCAAGCTGTTTAGTGACTTGGTCTCCTTGAAGTCCACATGCGTTTGCAGCTTGTTTCAACCAGGTATCGAGAAAATCTAGCGATTTTCCATTGGTCTGTAGCAAATCAAACTCCACTTTCTTCCCATGCTCATGGGATGAGTTTGACCATACGAAGTGATCAAAAGTCTTCTCTTCGCGAATGAAGATTTCTGCCTTGAAGTTTAATTTTTGTGTACAACACTTGAAGAGAGGAGCAATTTCTTCTTGAATATGAGATTGAACCAGATCCCCAACCTTGGTTTTATCATAGCGAGAATTTGTAACGAGAACCACGCGATTTTCATTCATCTCATCAGCGCTGAAACTAAGGAAGATTTTACAGTCTTGTTTTTCAGTCTGCTTTCCTTGACTATTGAGAAGTTTTTGAACCAAAGCTTCCAGTTTATAGGATAGGTTATCCTGGGTAAGTACCATTTTAGGTTTTGCGACATTATGTTCCACAGGAGTTCCTGCAATTAAATTCAAAAGAGCAAGAGCTGGACGAGCAAAGAGATAACCCACCACAAGAGCTACGCGCTTGACAACCTCTTGTAATTTTCCCGAATCAGGAAGAGGTTCTTTGACCGATGAAATTTGATCACAAAATTGAGTTAAGTCATTTCTTATCGTATGGATCATAATATCTCCTATTTAAAAAGAATAATCTAACACAACCACCTATTTTAATTAAATGTTAAATATATTATTTGCATTGATATTAAATACTAAGTTGTTCACAATCTTTATTTTTTAGTGGTTAATTATGTTAAAAAATCTAATAATTATATGTTTGCTATTTTCTTCTCTAGAAGCCTCTTATACCGTTCAAGAGGTTCCCATTTTTTATGACTATTTTATGAACTATACGACGAGCCTTGGCGGCCATACCCTAAAAGATGACGGATCAGTCATTGGTGAGGCGGCATTTAACGACGATGAAAGGTATTACGATATCTTTTGCTGGACTCCAGACAATGAAACATTTAGCTTAGAAGAAATCATCCGACCTTTGGGCCATAAAACAGTCTATGCCACCGACAGAAATCTAAAAGGGCAAATCGCAGGGATCTTGTATAAGAACTATGAATACACCCCTTTTTTATGGTGTCCTCTAGAGGGCATGCAATTCATTAGTGACGAAGATTTAACACCCTTTAAAATCAATAGTGCCGGGCAAATTGCTCTTAGACGTAATAATGATAACCAATACTTTTTATGGGAAAAAGAGAGTGGACTGATCCCGGTCGAATGGCCTGATCATTTGAACATCACTCAACCTACTGCCATTTCCTTTAATGACAAAGGTCAAATCCTCTTTATCGATAAATTTTCCAGAGAGATTCACCCGTTAAACTCTTCAAAGACCACATTGATTTGGGAAAAAGGGGAAGATCCGATCGTCATCCAGAATTCTTCTGCCAACTGCATCAATAATCTTGGTGATGCTGTGGGGACCTCCCTCGGCAAAAAATGCCTACAATTTCCCGGACAAGTTTGCAAAGGGTTCATCCAGTTTCACGATGGCCAAACAATGACAGTCGACTCCAACAAAGCACAGGTGTATTTCGAAAGCATCAACGATAACAGGCAAGTTGTGGGCTGGAAATACGAGAGCAAAACCGCGGCGATCATTTGGGATAGTAAGAATGGTGTACGTGACCTTAACAAACTGATTACAGGAAAAGCACCCAAGCATCGACTCACACAAGCGATATCTATCAATAACCAAGGACAAATCCTAGCTATCGGCGTAGGGGACTATGGCATGAGCAACAATCTCTATCTTTTAACGCCGGGTTGACACCTATTTCCCAACAGCGGTTTTTTTTTAGCTATGCAGCTACAAGCTGAATGACGAGCTCAAGGCGGTTGCCTTTAGTGAGGGGAGAAGCGCAGTAGATGTGTGCCTAAAAAGAGATGGCTGCTGGGAAATAGGTAGTAACCCGGGGTTTAACGCCTCAATAAGTTGATACTCAAAAGACACGTACGAATATTCGTCCGTGTCTCATTGGTCAGTGACTGTTATTCCACTATTGTGACTTCGATTTCGATCGATTCTAATGTAGGATATTTCTCAAGAAGGTAAGCCTGCAACTGTGGTTTTAGGCTTTTCCATTCCGAGAAACTTACAGGATTCTCAGCAAAGTAGGCCGACATAGTCTGATCGATCCATTGGTAGTCGGGATAGTCAAAGGCTCCGGGATTTTCCTTCATCTCCCATGTGACATGCAGATCCAATGACTGGAATGTCTCTTGGCAAATAAGGTAATTCAGTTTCGTGAAACGGAAAGATTCTTTCAAATCATCGGAATCCCTTTCAAATTTCACGATTGTGGAGCGGGGAAAAGTAAGTGTTCTATCGGGTTCCAGCGATAAAGTGCTCTTCATTGTGATAATATCGGGAAAAGTCTCAACTAAAGAGTGAATCAACTTAGTATTCATGATTTCCCAAAAATCATCTGGATTTGAGTAATCATCTAAAAATTGTCTGATGTGCCCTTTAATAAGCTGAATATCAGAAGCTGCTCCTCCGACATCTGAGTTGTACTCTAAATTAACGGTTATATTGCGCCATTCTCTTTGGTGGCACATTTTAAGCCCTTTAAGGGAAACACCTACAACCTCAGCAGATGTACTATCATCTATAAGTGAGGCATAAGAGAGAGTTGGGCTGAGGGCCAGTAGAGCCACAGCTGCTGTTATTATGTTTTTCTTAAAGCCTTGCATTGATGCACTCCTTACTACACTTGTAGTATATGAAATTAAAATAATTACATTTTTACCATTATTAAAGGGTTATACTACTACAATCGTAGTTTAATTGTCAACTTTATTGTTGAGGAAATAAATATCGGACCCTATTGTTAAAATTTTTCTTTATATGAATTCCCAGGCATCAGATAATAGTACTTGGTTGGCTTGCAATATAATGTAAACCAAGCAATTAATATAACCAATAATTACTGGTGGTAATATGAATAAGCTAATAGCAATTATTGCTTTATGTTCTTTTTCTATATTGTCTGCTGATGTTAATCAGAACGATTTGAAACAAAACAGTTTTAGATATAACCAGCCCACGACACAAAACCAGAATCACGACCCAAGCAATATGAATGATGATAATTTAAAGCATAAAATTAAGGATGCTCTCTCCTCTGGTTGGTTTTCAGGAAAATTTGAAAATGTGAAGTTTGAACTCGATAATGGCGTCGTGACACTAAAAGGTACTGTAGATTCTCAAGAGAATAAAGATATGGCTGAGAAGAAAGTTCTTAAAGTTGAAGGTATTAAGAAAGTAGATAACCAAATCACTGTTTCTACTTCTCAAAATGCTAACAGCAATATGCCATCCTCAAATTAACACTACTTAACATCTCTTTGGCGGAGTTATAGACTCCGCCATTTAACTGCTGATGAACTTTTGATACCGTTGGTTAATGCTTTCTTGGTCAAAGGGGTGTTTGTGTTTCTCTACTGTAGATTCATATATTGCCATAAAGTGACGTTGTATTGTGGATCGATAACTGTCGCATTCATTTATTTTTATCACCTTTATCAAGATATCCATAATCCGAATGGAAACAGAGCAGTGCAAAATGGCGTATTGACGTATGGAATTTAGAACTGCATTCATATAACCAGCAAAAGAAAACTCCTTTGTCACTAACAAAAGCTTTCCCTCTTCGCTATGAAGATACTCCTTGGGAAATTTCTTCTTTACAAGCAGAGCGATTGACTCTCCGATATAATCGATACATTGATTTGCTATCAAAATGTCATTCATTCCGGGAGAAAGAGCCCTTAACGTCATTTCTATAAGAATTTCAAGATTAAACTCTAAATCTTCAACAGGTATCCGTTTTTCCCCTACGATATAGCAAGAGATCATTTTTTTGATGAGACTTTCGTCAACCGTTTTTGATGTGTAGACACAAAGGATTGTTTCACCCGACATGACAAAATCTCCGGGCCTATGAAGCACTTTGATCGTAAAACCTTGTTGCGCAGCAATTTTTTTAAGTTTCTCTTTGTTGATATTTTGGATATATCCATACGAGGAGATTTTAAATGTCTGATTAGGCGCATTAATAGTGGGGAGGGTGTCTTCCTGTTCGTTAAAATGCCAAGTATCCAGAGATTCTATCCACTTGTATAATTCGGTAGAAGTCTCGGAAACGACCGTTCCAACTTGAATTTGTCGAACCAAAAAGTGAATATATATAATCAGTAAAAATATCGTTGAGACTGTGAATATTACGCCAAAAGTGATAGACAGTTGAGGAATGTAATCATTTCCATTATTGATCGTGACTGCATAGACATGATAAATCATGTAGATGTATACGCCAGAAAACCAGCCGATGATAAATTTGCTAAAAGTGCGTAGTTTAAATATGCGAAGAACGTGCGCCCCATACTGCCCAGCTAATACAGTAAAGATTAGCAACGTGATGGAGAGGATTGTGGTCATTGCGGTAATGATCGCTGCACTTACACTTGTAAAAAGTGATCGAATACCTTCGAGATTAACGCCCCAAACTCCTCCGAGATAAGGGGTTTCATTTGTCCAAAAGAACCAATCCAAATAATTTAAGCCAATGCTTAAGATAAGCCCACATAGAGTCATCACCACAGGAATAAACCAAAGACTTCTCTTGAGCACATCTAGAATATTTTTCAAGTAAGACACCATTACTACAACGCTCCTTTAAACAACGCTATAGAACGGACCTTAATCAATTATCTATTCATTAAACAACTAGAATTTCCACGTCTTGCTTAAGCGCATTTAGCTTCTGAGGTAAATTCATACAACTCTGCATCCTCTTGAGGCTC